>NZ_JBFPFM010000003.1:0-231260 GCF_047977705.1 Curtobacterium sp. LFS084 | reverse complement strand
GTCGCGGACCGCGGCGCGCGCGGCCGGCGGGTCGAGCACGACCGCGCGACCGGGCAGCCCGGCGACGAGCCGCACGACGCCGTCGAACCCGTTCGACGCGGCCAGTCGGATGCGCACTCGGCCGTCGGCGTCCGGCGCGTCGGCCGTGTCCGCGAGGAAGTCGGCCACGAGCGGCAACGACGACGAGTCGAGCTCGACCGTGACGATCACGTCCTCCGCCGACTGCTGGAACAGGGTGTCCGGGATCACGACGTCGTCGATGGACTTCTCGGCCGGACGGTCGTCGACCCGCACGCCGGACATCCGGTCCAGGCGGAACGTCCGGAGGGCCTGTCGGTCGAGGTCCCACGCCCGCAGGTACCAGTCGGTGTCGATCGACTCCACGCGCAGCGCGTCCACCCGGCGGGTGCTCCCCCTGGTGCGGGGTCCGGCGTAGTCGAAGACGAGTCCTCGGCAGTCGGCCATCGCGCGACGGATGGTCGCGAGGGCGACGTCGTGCAGGTCCTGTCCGACCGTCACGTTCGACGCCGCACCACCGGCGCCGCGGGAGAGCTTCGCCATGAGGGCCCGGATCGCGTCGCGGTCGGCGGCCTCGGGCAGGGCGGAGAGGTACTGCAGCCCGGCGATGAGCGCCGACGCCTCGCGCGCCGAGAGCCGGGGCGAGTCGTCGATCGCGACGAGGTTCGTCAGCACGATCATGTCGTTCTGGTCGAAGTCGTCCCAGGCGATGTCGAACAGGTCGCCGTGCTGGTACTGCATGGTCTCGCCGGGGACGCCGGACACCGCGATGAGCTCGACGGCGCGGCGGATCCGGGTCTCGGGCACGCCGAAGTGCCGCGCGGCCTCGGCGACGGAGACCCGCTCGCGGTCGATCAGGTAGGGCACGAGGGCGAGCAGGAACGCGAGCTTGTCCTGTGCCTGGAGCGGTTGCTGCTCAGCCACGGGTGCTCCCGTCGTGGTCGTCGGTGTGGTCGGCCACGAGGGCCGTCAGGCGCGCGGTCACCCGGTCGCGCAGGTCCTCCGGCTCGAGCACACGGACCTCGGGGCCGAACGCGGCGAGCTCCTCGGCGAGGATCTGCGGGTCGACGTGGTGCAGCACGAGGACGCCGTCGTCGTCGGTCTCGGTGTCGCGACGTCGCGCGAGCCGGCGCGCGGCGTCGGACCCCGGTGCGACGCGGATCCGTGCGGTGCGGGCCGCCCAGACCCGTTCGAGTTCGGCCAGGGCGCGTTCGCCGGCGCCGGCCGGAGCCGGGTGCCGTCCGACCTCGAACTGCGTGACGGGGCCGACGATCCGGGCCAGGAGGTAGTTCTTCTCGCTGCCCGTCGCGAACTCGTGTGCGGCGAGCATCCACCGGCCGCCGTGCTGGACGAGGGCGAGCGGCGCGACCTCCCGACGACGGGGTTCGTGCTGACCGGGCGTGATGTAGTCGAACCGGACCGCCGCGGCCCGGTCGAGCGCCGAGCGCAGCGGTTCGAACGCGACGTCGCGGGCGCGGAGCCGCGGGGCGTACGCGTCGACGCCGATGGCCCCGGCCGCGTCGTCCTCGGACCCGGCGGAGCGGACCTTGAGGAGGCCACGACGGGAGTCGGCGGACAGCGCGCCCTCGCGCCAGGCCATCGCCGCGAGCGACAGCAGCGCCGACTCGTCCGGCGTGAAGCGGACGTCGACCGGCAGGTCGTACTCGCCCTTCGGGATCCGGTACCGGAGCGTCTGGTTGTTGCCGGCCGCCCCAGGCGTCTCGATCGTCTCGAGCGGGATGCCGAGCTCGCGGACGTCGTCCTTGTCGCGCTCGAACTGTCGCTCGAGCGAGGCGTTGTCGCCGCCCGTCGTGAACCGCTGTCGGTAGCCCTGGACGTTCGCCAGGATCTCGGACTTCGTCAGCCCGGACTCCGTCGAGAGCAGCGCGAGCACCAGGCTGAAGAGCCGTTCCTCGGCAGGCACTCGGGGCACACGGGTCGCTGGCACGAGCCGATCCTACGGCAGCGCGGGTGCACCGGAGTGCACCCGCGCCGCGGTCGGTGGACGGTCCGGGAAGGTCAGGCCGAGACCTTCCCGAGGACGTCGATCACGTACGCGTACGCCTGTCCCTGCTGGTGCACGATCGCGAGGACCTGGTCGCCGACGCGGTGGCCGACGATGGCGTTCCGGACGCCCTCCTGCACCTGGCCCTTGGCGAGCGGGACGCTCTGCGCGCCCGACCCGTCGGTCCAGCTCGAACCGGCGACCGACGAGTCGGCGCCGTCCGTGCCCCAGGACACGGCGGTGTACTTGATGAGGGCGGTGTCCTTCTCGGTGAGCACGGCGCCGCTGCCCTTGCGGAGCAGGTGCGTCTCGTCCGAGGACGGCGCGCTCCACGACGGGATCGTGATGCCGGGGGCGCCGGAGGGTGCGAGCACGACGGCGGGCATGCCGTCGCCGGCGAGCTGCGGGGTGCCGGTGGCGCGGGCGTCGTAGGCGCGCTTGACGTCGATGACCGCGATGACGGCGTCCTCGGTCTTGCCGGAGGTCGTGCCGGTGTCGCCGGTCGTGGACGAGTTGAGCGCGCTCTTCGGCAGGGCGACGGCGAGGCGGTCCCCGACGTGCGCGCACTCGAGCGAGGCGCCGAGGGCACCGTAGTTGTCGGCGCCGGCCGTGATCGGGGCCGTCTGGCCGGAGTACCCGCTGGTCTGCGCGACCTCGCCGGTCGAACCGTCGACGAGCGTGTACTCGATGAGGACCGGCGTGCCGTCCTCGATCTCGCGTCCGTCGCCCGTCTTCAGGACCGAGACCTGCGTGCCCTTCGTGGTGAGGCCGCTCGGGACGCTGACCTTCGGCTCCTTGCCGAACGCACCCGTCGCGGTGACCGCCTCGGACGCGGCGCCGGGAGCGGCACAGCTCGACGGCGTGGAACCGGCCCCGCTCGCCGCGCACCCGGTGAGTGCTGCGGCGAGGCCGATGGTGACCAGGAGTGCGGGGATGGTGCGCACGGACCCTCTTTCCGTTCGATGCAGGACGGGCACGACGCGTAGCCTACCGGTCGTCCTCAGCAGGGCCGTCCGCGTCGGACGTCGCGGGGCCGGCCTCGGCAGCGGCGACCTTGCGGGCCTGCGCCGCCGCCTGCCGCGCGACCTTGCGGAGCTTCTTGTCGCTGGCCGACCGCTCGCCGACCGCGCCGGGGGTCCAGGCCTCGACGTCCTCGTCGGAGAACTCGGCCTTGCCTGCGCGACGCTTCAGGTTGGGGAGCACGACGCCGTCCGCCAGCCGGCGTGCCGTCACGAGGAACCCGGTGTGCCCCACCATGCGGTGGTCGGGTCGGACCGCGAGGCCCTCGACGTGCCAGGTGCGCACGAGCGTCTCGCTCGACTGGGGGTCCGTGAACCGACCGGTGTCCCGGAGCGCCTCGGCGGTGCGGGAGAGCTGCGTGACGGTTGCGACGTAGCAGACGATGAGGCCGCCGGGGACGAGGGCGTCGGCCGCGGCGTCGACGCACTCCCACGGCGCGAGCATGTCGAGGACGACCCGGTCGACACTCTGCTCGTCGACGGCGCCCGGCAGTTCCTCGACGAGGTCGCCGACGGTGACCGACCAGTTGTCCGGGACGGCACCGAGGAAGGTGCCGACGTTGCCCCTGGCGATGGCCGCGAACTCTTCGCGACGCTCGAACGACCGCAGCTGCCCGGTCGGGCCGATCGCCCGGAGCAGGAAGAGCGAGAGCGCCCCCGAGCCGACACCGGCCTCGACCACGCGGGCGCCGGGGAAGACGTCGGCGAACGCGACGATCTGGGCCGCGTCCTTCGGGTAGACGATCGCCGCACCGCGGGGCATCGACATCACGTAGTCGTTGAGCAGCGGGCGGAGCGCCAGGTACTCGTCGCCGGTGCTCGCCCGGATCACCGAGCCGTCGGGCTGCCCGATGACGTCGTCGTGCCGGAGCACGCCGCGGTGCGTGTGGTACTCACCGGCGACCTCGAGCGACAGGGTCGTGAGCTTGCCCTTGGGGCCGGTCAGCTGCACGCGGTCACCGGCGCGGAAGGGTCCGCGCGGCGGGGTGTGCGGCGCTCCCCCGGCGGTGTGCGGGAGGTGTTCGGTCGGGTTCGGGACGGCGTCGGTCATCGCGCGACCTCCTGGGTGCGGGCGGCGAGGGCCGGGCCGGTCAGCTCGACGAGCCGGTCGACGTCGACGTCCGCGAGGGTGGTCAGGTGGACGTCGCCGCCCGTGATGTCCGACAGCGGCACGATGTGCTCGACGGCGACCGTCACCGCGCCGGAGGCCACGGCCGAGGCGACGCCGGTGGCGGAGTCCTCGATCGCGATGCAGGCGGTGGCGTCGACGCCGAGCTGGGCCGCGGCGGAGAGGTAGGCGTCCGGGTACGGCTTCGGCCGCTCGACGTCGTCACCGGCGACGACCACACGGAAGCCGCGGTCGCCGATCGCCTCGGCGGCGACGAGCGCCATCTTGCGGCGGGACATCGTCACGAGCGCGGTCGGGATGCCGCGGTCGTGCAGCCCCTCGATGAGTTCTCGGGCGCCCGGTCGCCACGGCAGTTCGCCGTCGCGCAGTCGCTCCATGACGTAGTCGGTCATCCACTGGATGATCTCCTCGACCTCCATGTCGACGCCCTTGTCGCGGAGGAGCTCGCCGGAGCGCTCGAGACCGCTGCCGACGAGGGACAGTCCGTCCTCGTGGGTCCACTCGGCGCCGTACCGCGCCGTCAGCTCGACCTGGGACTGCTGCCAGATGGGCTCGGTGTCGATGATCGTGCCGTCCATGTCCCACAGCACGGCTGCGGGCAGGACTCGGTCGGGGTGCTGGGCGGTCACGGGCGACGAGTCTACCGGGGCGGCCGGACCCGCTTTCCGCTCACCGCGGACGCATGGACGCACTGCGGTCGAGCGGCCCTATCCTTGTTGCTGCGATTCGTGTCCGGCCGAGGGCGGTCCCGCACCGCGCTCGCCCCGCTCCACCACCAGGAGGTCCCGTCCGTGCCACAGCACTCCCCCTTCAGCGACGGTCGACTGCTCGTCGTCGCCTTCGAGGGCTGGAACGACGCCGGAGAAGCGGCGAGCGGTCTCGCCAGGCGCATCGTCGAGTCGCTCGAGCTCGACGAGCTGCGTGAGCTCGACGGCGAGCGGTACGTCGACTACCAGTTCAACCGGCCGAACGTCGGCACGGACGAGAACGGCGAGCGCGGCATCCAGTGGCCGCGGATCGTCCTGCACGGCCCCGGCGCCGAGGGCCGACCCGTGATCGGCGCCACCGGCTCCCCGTCCGAGCGCGACGTGTTCGTGCTCGTCGGCCCGGAGCCCTCCCGCACCTGGCGCGGCTTCTGCGCCGAGATCATCGACCTCGCCGACGTCTACTCGATCGACGCGGTCGTCTTCGTCGGTGCGATGCTCGCCGACGTCCCGCACACCCGGCCCATCTCGGTCTTCGTGTCGAGCGAGAACGCCGGCGTCCGTGCCGCGTTCGACGTCGACCGTTCGTCCTACGAGGGGCCGACCGGCATCCTCGGCGTCCTCGCCGACGCCATGGACACCGCCGGGCTCACCACGCTGTCGCTCTGGGCCTCGGTGCCGCACTACGTGCACAACTCGCCGTCGCCGAAGGCCACGCTGTCGCTGCTCGACAAGATCGAGGAGCTCACCGACGTCACCGTCCCGCGGGGATCGCTGCTCGACGACGCCACCGAGTGGGAGGAGGGCATCGACGCCCTCGCGGCCGACGACGAGGACATGGCGTCCTACATCGGCCAGCTCGAGCAGGCGCGCGACACGGTCGACTCCCCCGAGGCCTCGGGCGACGCCATCGCGCAGGAGTTCGAGCAGTACCTGCGCCGTCGCGAGCGCAAGGACGGCAAGGACGGCGGTACCGCCGGCGGCGAGGGCTTCCGCCCGCCGCCTCCCGCGCAGTAGACGCGACCAACGGACGGACGGGAGGCGCGGTGCCAGCTGGCACCGTCCCTCCCGTCCGTCCGTTGGGGACGTTCCGGGCGCGCGGCCGCGCACCGAACGGGCGCGGTCCGTCACGCTCGGCGCGCGGATCCGGCCCGTTCCGCCCTTTCGGCGAATCCGAGCGGCACGTCCTGCCCGCTCGGCCCCCGCGCGGCGGCCTCGGGGTCAGCCCAGGCGGATGCCGAGGAGCGCGTCGACGAGGTCGACGAGCTCCGGCGTGACCGCCGTCCCGCCCGCGATGGCGGTGTCCACCGCCGCGACGGCACCGGGCGTGTCGAGGTCGTCCGCGACACGGGCCCGGACGCGCG
Organism: Curtobacterium sp. LFS084; assembly: GCF_047977705.1. Classification (NCBI taxonomy): domain Bacteria; kingdom Bacillati; phylum Actinomycetota; class Actinomycetes; order Micrococcales; family Microbacteriaceae; genus Curtobacterium; species Curtobacterium sp. LFS084. The sequence goes on along the minus strand of NZ_JBFPFM010000003.1, from coordinate 225,021 downwards.
CGACGACGTCGGCCGCGTCGTCGGCGTGTCCGGCATCGCTGCCGGACGCCCACGCGTCCCAGGTCGCCAGACGCGTCGTCGCGCTCGTGAGCTCGGCGTCGAACCACTCCCAGTCGTCCGAGTACTTGTGCGACAGCAGCGCGAGCCGGATCGCGCGGGGGTCGGCGCCGCTGTCGAGCAGCCCGCGGACGGTCACGAGGTTGCCGAGCGACTTCGAGATCTTCTCGCCCTGGTAGGCGATCATCCCGGTGTGCACGTACGCGTGCGCCAACGGCTGGTGCGCGAGGGCCGCGGCGTGGCCCGCGCTCATCTCGTGGTGCGGGAAGACGAGGTCGCTGCCGCCGCCCTGCACGCTGATCGGCAGGCCGAGCTTGTCGCCGGCGATCACGCTGCACTCGATGTGCCACCCCGGACGACCAGGGCCGAGCTCGGTGTCCCAGCTCGGTTCGCCGTCGCGGGCGGCACGCCAGAGCAGCGGGTCGAGCGGGTCGCGCTTGCCCGGGCGGTCGGGATCGCCGCCCCGCTCGGCCGACAGGGCGAGCATCGTCTCGCGGTCGAGCCGGCTCTCGTCGCCGAGGGTCCACGACTCGGTCGGACGGTTCACGTCGAAGTAGACGTCGTCGCCGTCGGAGTCGTCGGTCGGCACGTCGTAGGCGTAGCCGGTCTCCTGCAGGAACGCCACGGCCGAGGCGACGCGCTCGACCTCGTCGGTGACGGCCACGTAGTCGTCCGGCGGCAGGATGCGCAGCGCCTCCATGTCACGCCGGAACAGGTCGATCTGCGACGCGGCGAGGTCCCGCCAGTCGACACCGTCACGGGCGGCGCGTTCGAGGAGCGGGTCGTCGACGTCGGTCGTGTTCTGGGCGTACTCGACCTCGAGCCCGGCGTCGCGCCACACGCGTCCGAGCGTGTCGAACGCCAGGTAGGTCGCGGCGTGGCCGAGGTGGGTCGCGTCGTACGGGGTGATGCCGCAGACGTAGAGCGCCGCCCGCTCCTCGCCGCCGGTCGGGTCGACGGGCTTGCCGCTCGCCGTGTCGTGCACGACCGGGCGGGGCGCGGAGCCCGGGACATCGGGGACGGACGGGACCTGCCAGGCCCTCACGGCTGGATCACTCCGAGCGACAACAACACGATGAGAACGATACCGAGTGCGATGCGGTAGACGACGAACGGCATGAAGCTGCGCTTGCTGATGTAGTTCATGAACGCGGCGATGACGACGAAACCGACGACGAACGCGACGACGGTCGCGATGAGCGTGTCGACGACGCCGAAGGGCGCTCCGGTGTCGCCGAGGCTCGTCGCCGCCTCGTACAGCCCGGAGAGGAAGACGGCGGGCACGGCGAGCAGGAACGCGAACCGGGCGGCCGCCGGGCGGGTGTATCCGAGCGCGAGCCCCATCGACACCGTCGCCCCCGAGCGCGACACCCCCGGCACGAGCGCGAGCATCTGCGCGAGGCCGATCAGGATCCCGCCGCCGAACGTCATGTGCTCGAGGCGGCGCACCTTCTTGCCGACGACGTCGAGGACGCCCAGCACGATGCCGAAGACGATGAGCACGATCGCGACGATCCAGAGCGACCGGAAGGTGGTCTCGATCGAGTCCTTGAGCAGCAGCCCGGCGACACCGATCGGGATCGTGCCGAGGATCACCAGCCAGCCTAGGCGCACGTCCGGGTCGCCCTTCGGCACGTCACGCCGGACGACGGAGCGGAACCACCGGCCGACGATCCGGGCGATGTCCTTCCAGAAGTAGATGAGCACCGCGGTCTCGGTCCCGAGCTGCGTCACGGCGGTGAACGCCGCGCCCGGGTCCTGCGCGTCCGGCAGGAACAGCCCGACGATGCGCAGGTGGGCGCTGGACGAGACCGGCAGGAACTCGGTGAGCCCCTGGACGAAGCCGAGGAAGATCGCCTCGAGGATGTGCACGCACGGGCCTTTCGGGGAAGTCGGTCAGGACACCGCCACGGAGGCGACCACGCACGGTATCAGTACGTGGCGAGGAGGTCTCCGAGGACCCGCCGACCGAACGCGAGCGCGTCGAGCGGCACCCGCTCGTCCACGCCGTGGAACATCGCCGGGAAGTCCACCCCCGCCGGCAGCTGGAGCGGGACGAACCCGTACCCGGCGATGCCGAGCGTCGAGAGCGCCTTGTTGTCCGTGCCGCCCGAGAGCAGGTACGGCAGGACCGGGGCACCGGGGTCGTGGCGGCCGAGGACGTCGCGCACCGCGTCGACGAGCGGCCCGCCGAAGTCCTGCTCGAGGCCGATGTCGCGGAAGGACATCACCACCTCGACGTCGTCGCCCGCGAGCTCCCGCACCCGCGCCAGCACCGCGTCCTCGTCGCCGGGCAGGCACCGGATGTCGACGAGGGCCTCGGCACGGTCCGGGATCACGTTGTGCTTGTACCCCGCCGTCAGCACCGTCGGGTTCGTCGTCGTGTGGAGCGCCGCGTGGATGAACCGCGAGGCCGAGCCCGTCGCGAGCGCCACCTCGTCCGGGCCGGTCACCGTGGGGTCCACGCCGAGGAACCGCGCGACCTCGGCCACCATCGCGTCCGTCGTCGCCGACAGCCGGACGGGCCACTCCTCGCTGCCGATCCGGGCGACCGCGGCGGCGAGCTTCGTGACCGCGTTGTCGTGGATGACGTGCGAGCCGTGCGCCGCCGTCCCCGTCGCGACGAGCTTGATCCACATGAGCGCCTTCTCGCCCGTCTGCAGCAGGTAGGCACGACGGTCGCCGAGCGTGATCGAGTAGCCGCCGACCTCGCTGATGGCGGCGCTCGCGCCCCGGAACACCTCGGGGTGGTGCTCGACGACGTGGTGGGAGCCGAGCACGCCCCCGGCCTCCTCGTCGGCGAAGTACGCGATCACGAGGTCCCGCTCGGGTGCGCCCTGCCGTTCGATGACGTCCGACAGCGACGTGAGCATCATCGCGTCCATGTTCTTCATGTCCACGGCGCCGCGACCCCAGAGCATGCCGTCACGGACCTCGCCGCCGAACGGGTCCACCGACCAGTTCGCCGGGTCCGCGGGTACGACGTCGAGGTGGCCGTGCACGACCAGGGCGGGCTTGTCGCGGTCGCGTCCGGGCACCCGGGCCACGACGCTCACCCGGTCGGGCTCGGACTCGAAGAGCTGCGGCTCGAGTCCGAGTGCTCGGAGCTCCGCCTCGACGTAGTGCGCCGCCTCGGTCTCGCCGCGGGACTTCCCCTCGCCCCAGTTCGTCGTGTCGATGCGGATGAGGTCGCGGGCGATCGCCGCGGTGGCCTCGAGGTCGGTCGGCGTGGCCTCCGGGTTCGTCATGGCCCCACGCTACCGGTCGGGTCCGACGTGCCCGGTGCCCGGCGTCACGGCGGGACGCGCCCGGGATGCGTTGCCGTGTTCATCGCGCGTTCAGACCCGTGCTAGTGTCTTCTCTCGGCAGGAACGCCGGGGAAAACCCGGGAAACGGACACCAGACACCCTGTCCGGGTGGCGGAAATGGTAGACGCGCTAGCTTGAGGTGCTAGTGCCCGTATTAGGGCGTGGGGGTTCAAGTCCCCCCTCGGACACACGAAGGAGAAGCCCCCTGGTCATCGGCCAGGGGGCTTCTCCCGTTCCGGCCGCGGCGGCGACACGGACCCGCGGTCAGTGTCGGATCGCCTCCCGCACCCACCGCGCGGCACCCTCCGCATCGACGAAGCGCCCGTCGTCCTGCGCGTCCGCCGCTGCGTCGAGGAGCGCACGGAACCGCGGCCCCGGGACGAGCCCCGCGTCGATGAGGTCGCGGCCCGTCACGAGGCGCGGCCGCGGCCCCGACACCTCGTCCGCCAGCACGACCTCGAACCACGCCCACGCCGGAGACGGCCCCGACGCCGGGCCACGACCCCGCGAGTCCGCCTCGCACACCCGTGCCCAGACCTCCACGGCCGACAGCGGACCGCCGAGTCGGCGCCGGAGTCGTCTCACGGCCGGGACGGACGGCGGCGCGCCCGTCGTCGAGTGCGCCACCATGTGCTCCCGGATCGCGGGGACCACCCGGTCGACGACGGCCCTCGGCGCACCGATGCGGCGGAGCAGTGACCGCGCGGCACGGGCACCGCTGACCTCGTGTCCGAGGCTCCGGATCCGGACGGTGCCGTCCTCGCCCCGCACCCGCTGCGTGCCGTCCCCTGCTTTGCCGAGGTCGTGCAGGAGCGCGGCGAGCACGACGACCGTCCGGTCCTCCCCCGTCACCCCGTCGGCCGTGCAGGATGCCGCCGCGGCGTCCGCTGCGAGCCCCAGGTGCACGTGCACCGGACCCTCCGGGTGCCAGTGCGGGTCCTGCGGCACGTCGCGGACCGCGGCGAGCTCCGGGAAGTGCCGTTCCCACCCCGTGGCGTGGAGGACGTCGAGGGCCCGCGAGGGGTGGTCGCCCCTGGTCACCTTGCGCACCTCCGGCCAGGTGCGTTCCGGTGCCACGGCGGGGAACGCGTCCACCAGTGACCGGGCGACGGCGACCGTGGCGGGGTGCACGGTGAGGTCGAAGCGCGCGGCGAGCTGGGCGGCCCGCAGCACCCGCAGCGGATCGTCGCCGAACTGCTCCGAGGTGTGCCGGAGGATCCCCCGAGCGGCGTCCTCGATCCCGCCGAACGCGTCGACGTACTCGTTCGTCGCCGGGTCCCAGGCGATCGCGTTCACGGTGAAGTCCCGACGGGCGGCTGCCCGGACGAGGGCCGCGTCGTCGCTGCCGCTCGGGAGCACGGCGACGTCGGCCTGCACGCCGAGGAACACCACCTTGAGCACCTCGAACCGCGTGCCGGCGAGGACGACGACGGCCCCGGCCGCGCGGAGGGCGTCCATCACCGCAGCCGTCTGGGTGCCGTGCACCTCGACGTCGACGTCGTGCTCGGGGTCGGTGCCCGACCGCCCGGTCTCGCGGAACACGGCGTCACGGACCATCCCGCCGACGAGGAGCGGGCGGCCGACACTCCCGAGGACGGCGAGGAGCGCAGCGACGGCACCGGTCACGCCGAGCGCGTCCTCGGGGTCCGTGGGGCCGGGGCACCGGTGGACGGCCGCGGGCAGGCGAGCGGCACCGCAGCGGGGGCAGGAGATGGTGGTGGTCACGTGCGGCCTCTTCCAGGACCTCCGTGCGGCGGCACCGAGGGAGTCAGTCTGCCGCACCACGCGCGTCGGCGCGACCGGACGACGGACAGGAGGCGCGGTGCCCGCCGGCACCCCGCCTCCTGTCCGTCAGGGTCTGGCGTCTACGACTTCGACGCCTCGACGAAGGTGCGGCGCGGGTCGGTCTCCTTGATGAGCGACGTTGCGTCGCGACCCGAGACGGCACCGGTGATCCACCCGATCACGATGCGCACCTTGCGGTTGAGCGTCGGCATCGCGTACACGTGGTAGGCGCGGTGTGCGAGCCAGGCGAGCAGGTTGGTCATCTTGATGCCCTTGATGTTCGCCGCACCCTTCGCGACACCGTACGAGGCGACGGTGCCGATGGACGGGTGGCGGTACTCCTCGAGCGGCTTGCCGGTGATCGTCGCGACCACGTTCTCCGCGGCCACGACGGCCTGGCGGACGGCGTTCTGCGCGTTCGGCGGGTAGTACGCCGGCTGCTTCTCGGCGGTCAGGTCGGGGACCTGCGCGACGTCGCCGAGCCCCCAGACGCCCGGGACGACCTCGTGCGTGTCCTCGCTCTCGACCTGCAGCTTCGCGTTCGCGGCGAGGTGGCCCTTCGGACCGCGCGGCAGGTCGGAGGCGTCGAGGAGCGGGTTCGGCTTCACGCCGGCGGTCCAGACGAGCAGGCCGGCCGCGAACTCGTCGCCGTCGGAGAGCTTGATGACGCCGCCCTCGGCGCTCGGCATGGTGGTCTTCAGACGGACGTCGATGCCACGGGCGCGGAGGGACTCGAGGGTCCACTTCGACAGCTCCGGGCCGACCTCGGGCGCGACGCGGTCGAGCGCGTCGATGAGGACCCAGCGGGGGTGCTCGCCGGCGAGCGACGGGTACGTCTTGATGGCGGCCTGCGAGACGTCGAACAGCTCGCCGATCGCCTCGACGCCGGTGTAGCCACCGCCGACGAAGATGCTCGTGAGCAGGCGGCGGCGCTCGTCCTCGTCACGCGTGGCAGCGGCCTTGGCGATGTTGTCGAGGAGCTTCGCGCGGACGTAGGCAGCCTCTTCCACGCTCTTGAAGCCGACGCCGTACTCCTCGAGCCCGGGGGTCGGGAAGGTGCGGGTGACGGAGCCGAGGGCGACGACGAGCTGGTCGTAGCCGAGCGTGCGGTCGTCGCCGCCCGCCGTGGCGATCGAGACGGTCTTGTCAGCCGACGAGATCCCGGTGACCTTGCCCTGGATGACCCGCGTCTTGCGGAGCGCGCGGCGCAGCTCGAAGGTCACGTCCTTCGGGGCGATGTGGCCACCGGCGACCTCGGGCAGGAACGGCAGGTACGTGTAGTACGTGTTCTGGTCCACCAGCGTGATGCGCATCGGCACGGTCGCGGCGTGCTTCTGGAGCTGCTTGACGGTGGTGTAGCCAGCGGAGCCGCCGCCGAGGACGAGGACGTGAGGGATGGAGTCTGCCATTCCCCCGGTCTACCCGACTTCGGCTTGTGATGTCATGTGCCGCGCGGCCTGTCGCGGAGCCGCCACCAGGCGGTCTCGGCGAGTTCGACGCCGGTGTAGACGCCGTGCGGGGTCCGACGGGACTCGGTGAGCGAGAAGCGGCGGAGGCGGTAGCCGCCGCCGAAGCGGTCGATGATGGCCTCGGGCGAGGACTCGGGGTCGCGCTTGACGTACCAGGTGCGCTCGTCGACGGCCTCGATCACGCGGTGCTCACCGACGCCCGCCGATGCGGGAGCGCAGCACGTCGATGCGCTTCTGGATCTGCTCGATGCTCGCCTGCGCGACCGCCGGACCCCCGCTGATGCGGCGGAGCTCCGCGTGGATCGCGCCGTGCGGCTCGTTCGCGTGCCGCGACCAGATCGAGACGAGCCGGTGCAGTTCGGACCGCTGCTCCTTGATCGTCTGGTACATCGGGCGGTCCTCGGTGGCGGCTGCGGCCTTGGGCATGCCGTCCTTCGGGGTGCGCCCCTTCGCCCGCTTCGCCTGGGTCGCCTGCCGCGCGCGGAGCAGGTCGCGCACCTGGTCGGGCTCGAGCAGCCCCGGGATGCCGATGAAGTCGAGTTCCTCGAGCGATCCGACCTCGCCGCCGGTGCCGAACTCGCCGCCGTCGTAGAGGACCCGGTCGAAGGAGGCCTGCGAGTCGAGCGCCTCGAACGGCTGGACCTCGAGCAGGCTCTCCGACGCGCGGTCCTCCTTGTTGGCCTCGGCGACCATCGCGTCCTCGGGGTTGTACATCCCGTCGTCGGCGTCCTTCGGCCGGTCGAGGGCGTGGTCGCGCTCGAGTTCGAGGGAGGCAGCCAGCGCCATCAGGCCGGGCACGCTCGGCAGGAACACCGACGCCGTCTCGCCGCGCCGTCGGGCTCGGACGAACCGGCCGATCACCTGGGCGAAGAAGAGCGGGGTGCTGGCGCTCGTCGCGTACACGCCGACGCACAGTCGCGGGACGTCCACGCCCTCGGACACCATCCGGACGGCGACCATCCAGCGCGAGGTGTCCTCGGCGAAGGCCTGGATCCGGCTCGACGCCGCGGCTTCGTCCGAGAGGACGACGGTGGGCCGCTCGCCGGTGATCTGCTGCAGGATCCGGGCGTAGGCGCGGGCCGTGGTGGTGTCGGTGGCGATGACGAGGCCGCCGGCGTCCGGCACACCACGGCGGACCTCGGTCAGGCGTTTGTCCGCCGCAGAGAGGACGGCCGGCATCCACTCGCCCTCCGGCGAGAGGGCGGTCCGCCACGCCTGGGCGGTGATGTCCTTCGTGACCTGCTCGCCGAGCGACGCCGACATCTCGTCGCCCATGCGGGTCTTCCAGCGCATCTGCCCGGCGTACGCCATGAAGAGCACCGGACGGACGACGCCGTCCTTGAGGGCGCGCCCGTAGCCGTAGTTGTAGTCGGAGATCGAGGTGCGGATGCCCTGCTCGTCGGGGGCGTACTGCACGAACGGGATCGGCGCGGTGTCCGAGCGGAACGGGGTGCCGGAGAGGGACAGGCGACGGGTGGCCTTCGAGAACGCCTCCCTGATGCCGTCGCCCCAGGTGAGGGCGTCGCCGCCGTGGTGGACCTCGTCGAGGATGACGAGCGTCTTGCCGCCGGCGGTGATCTTCTGGTGGACCTCAGGGTTCATGCCGACCTGGGCGTACGTGATCGCCACGCCCTGGTAGTGCCGGCCGAACATGCCGTCGCCGTTCTTGAACATCGGGTCGATCCGGATGCCGACACGGTCCGCCGAGTCCGCCCACTGCCGCTTCAGGTGCTCGGTCGGGGCGACGACGACGATGCGGTCGACGGTGCCGCGGGCAAGGAGCTCGGTGGCGAGCCGAAGCGCGAACGTGGTCTTGCCGGCGCCGGGCGTGGCCGCGGCGAGGAAGTCGCGCGGCTCGGTCTCGAAGTACTTCGTCAGCGCCTCGACCTGCCAAGCGCGGAGCTTCGAGGCGGTGCCCCAGGCGGCACGGTCCGGGAACGCCGGCGACAGGTTCTGCACGGCCGAGTTACCCGCTGCCTCGGCAGCGGCGACGGCCTCGTCGTGGGCGACGACCGCGTGCTCGGGTGCCGCGGTACCGTCGTCCCACAGAGCCGCGGGCTGGTCCCCCGCCCCTGGCTGATCGGTGTACTCGGCTGCGCTCACTGCACGAGATTCTACCGTCACCCTTCGTCCTGCCGAGCGGGCGGGACGTGCCCCTCGGGCGTGCCGCGCACCAGGGACGCCGGTCGGAGCACGCCGGCGCCGAAGCGAGCGGCGACCGCGTCGATCGTCGTCTCGGTCTCGCGCCACGGCGCGTCGTCGTCCCACAGCGCGTTGCTCGCCGCCGCCGGCACGAGGTTCTCACCACGGACCCCGATGAGGCGGATCCGGTTGCCCGGCCGGTGCAGCACGTCGTACAGCTCGACGGCTTCGCGGTGCAGGCGCTTCGCGACGTCGGTCGGTTCCGCGAGGGTGCGGGACCGGGTCAGCGTGCTGAAGTCCGTGTAGCGGACCTTGAGCGCCACCGTCCGTGCCTGCACGTCGGCGCGCCGGAGTCGCACGGCCACCTTGTCGGCCAGGCGCAGGAGTTCACGGGCGACGTCGTCGCGCTCGGTGAGGTCGTGGCCGAAGGTGACCTCGTGCCCGATCGACTTCTCGCCGACGCCGGCCTCGACCGTCCGCGGGTCGCGGCCCCAGGCGAGGTCGTGCAGCCGCTGGCCACCGGCGGGTCCGAGCGCGGAGACGAGCGAGCCGAGGGGCGTGGTCGCGAGGTCACCGACCGTCCGGATGCCGCGGCGCTCGAGGGTCTCCTGCGTCTTGCCGCCGACGCCCCACAGCGCGGAGACCGGCTGCGGGTGGAGGAACGCCACGGTGTCGGCCGCCGGCACCACGAGGAGCCCGTCCGGCTTCGACCGGCTCGATGCGAGCTTCGCCACGAACTTCGTCGACGCGGCGCCGACCGAGCAGTGCAGCCCGGTCTCGGCGAACACGGCGGCGCGGATCGCCCGGCCGATCTCCCACGGGGTGCCGTAGAGCCGGATGGCTCCGGCGACGTCGAGGAACGCTTCGTCGATGCCGAGCTTCTCGACGCGCGGCGTGAACCGGTCGAAGACGTGCATCACGGCGTCAGACTTCGCCCGGTACTTCTCGAAGTGCGGCTCGACGATGATCGCGTTCGGGCACCGACGCTTGGCGACGGCCATCGGCATCGCGGAGTTCACGCCGTACTTGCGTGCCTCGTACGTGGCGGCCGTCACGACGGAGCGGTCGGAGTCGTGCCCGACGATCACGGGCAGGCCGCGGAGGTCCGGCCGGTCCAGCAGCTCGACCGAGGCGAAGAAGGCGTCCATGTCGACGTGCAGCACGGTCGCCGTGACGTCGTCCACCGGTGCGTCGGAGACGAGCCGGTTACGTCCGTCCTGTTTGCTCACGCGCCGATGATGCCACCAGCTACCGACATCGCGGTTCGAGGGGCGGCGGCGGCCGGGCGCTAGCCGGGCAACGCCGCACGAAGCGGCGCGAGCGGCACCGTGCGGCATCCGTCACCGCGTGCCGGGTTGCTCGCTCCGTGCGGCGCTACAACCTCGCACCGAGCGGGCAGCGCCGCACCGGCCAGCGGACCCCGCACCGTGCGGCGTCGGCGATCACCCGGCAGCACCGTGCGGCTCCCGTCACCGCATGCCGGGTTGCCCGCCCCGTGCGGCGCTACAACCTCGCACCGAGCGGGCAGCGCCGCACCGGCCGACGGTCCCCGCACCGTGCGGCGTCGGCGATCGCCCGGCTGCACCGTGCGGCTCCCGTCACCGCGTGCCGGGTTGCCCGCTCCGTGCGGCGCTACAACCTCGCACCGAGGGGGCAGCGCCACACCGGGCGACGAAACCCGCACCGGGCGACGAAACCCGCACCGTGCGAGCCGTCCGCCCCCGCCCGCGCCCGCGCCTCGCCCCCGCCCTCGCCCGTCAGGCGAGCGGCCCGAGCACCGACGCCGCGATCGTCCGCGCCGCCGAGTCCCGCGTCGACGGGTGGTACTGCCCCGCCCGGACGTCCCGCGCCAGCCGCGCCAACTCGCTGCCCGCCCGGTAGGCGCTCCCACCCACCACGCGCATCGCCTCGTCCACCGCGTGCGCCGCCGTGTCCACCGCCCGGGCCTTCGTCCCCACGAGCAGCGGGAACCACCGCGCCCCGAGGTCGTCGAGCTCGTCCACCGACCGCGCGAGCGACGAGACCTGCAGCTCGACCGCGTCGACGGCGCCCTGCACGTCCGCGATCGCCCGCCGGACGTCGGGGTCGGCCGAACGCGGAGTCCCGTCCCGGGCGGTCCGGGCGTGCACCGCCGACACCGCCAGCGACACCGCCCGCGAGGCGATCCCGACGTACACCGACGCGACGAGGAGCTCGAACGCCGCGAAGACCCCGAACACGAGCGGGTCCTGGTTCGGCCCCACCGGCAGGCTCCGCACGATCCGGTCGGCCGGCACGTGCACCCCGTGCAGCAGCGTCGTCCGGCTCTGCGTCGCCCGCATCCCGAGGGTGTCCCAGTCGTCCAGGTGCTCGACGTCGCCGTCCGACCGCAGCACGAAGCCGTGCACCAGTCGCGGTTCCGCGCCGCTGCTGTCCTTCCCGAACACGCTCAGGACGTCCCACGCGGGTGCGAGCGAGGTCGACACCTTCGTGCCCGTGAACCGGTAGCCGCCGTCGCCGTCCGGCTCCGCCGACGTCGTCGAGTCGAACAGCACGGCGTCGTTGCCGGGTTCGCTCACCCCGAACGCGAGCAGGCGGTCGTCCGCCGCGTGGTCGGTGACGGACTGGAGGAACGACTCGCCTCGCGCGGTGACGGCGCGCGCCGCCTGCACCCAGACCTGGTGCATCCCGAGTCCGAGCGCCGTCGCCGGTGCGGCCTGCGCGAGCCGCTGCTGCACCGCTGCCGTCGCGGCGAGCCCGAGCCCGGCGCCGCCGCGCTCGACGGGGACGCCGAGTCGGAGGTAGCCCGCCGCCCGCAGCTCGTCGAGGTCCTCGGCGCAGAACGCGTTCCGGGCGTCGTAGTCGGGCGCACGCGCGGCGATCCGGTCGAGCAGCTCGTCGGGCAGGCTCCGGGACGGGTTGGCCTTCGTCATGGCACGAGACTATGGTCCGAGGGGTGTCAGATCGTCATCCGTGGTCCAGGTACGTCGCGATCGGTGACTCGTTCACCGAGGGGATCGGGGACCCCGACCCCACGGTGCCCGGCGGCAACCGCGGCTGGGCGGACCGGGTGGCCGAGGTCCTCGCGCACCAGTCCGAGGACTTCGCCTACGCCAACCTCGCGATCCGCGGACGGCTGCTCCAGCAGATCATCGACGAGCAGGTCGAGCCGGCGCTGGCGCTGCACCCGGACCTGGTGACGGTGTCCGCGGGTGGCAACGACATCATCCGCCCGGGCTCCGACCCCGACGAGCTCGCCGAGCGCGTCGACGCGATGGTCGCCCGGCTCCGGAGCGACGGCGCGACCGTGGTGCTCTTCACCGGGCCCGACGTCGGCATGACCCCGGTCCTCGGGATGGTCCGCGGCAAGACGGCGATCTACAACGAGAACCTGCACGCGATCGCGTTGAAGCACGGTGCGATCGTGGCGAGCATGTGGGCGCTGCGCGTCCTCCGCGACCCGCGCATGTGGGCGCCCGACCGACTGCACCACTCCCCCATGGGCCACGCCACCGTCGCCGCCGCGGTGCTGGACGCGCTCGGTGTCGAGCACGGCCTCGAACCGTTCAACCCGGAGCCGCTCGAGGCCCGGCCGTGGCGCGAGGCCCGCGCCGAGGACCTCGGCTGGGCGCGCGAGTACCTCGTGCCGTGGGTGGTGCGGCGGATCAAGCACACGTCCTCGGGCGACGGCGTGACCGCGAAGCGGCCCGAGCTCCAGGACGTCGTCGAGCACCGCTCCGACATCCCCTAGGCCCGGTCAGTCGGCGGGGCGCCGGAGCGTCATCGGCCCGTCGTGCAGGGGTTCGGTCCCCCACCTCGCCCCGACCGTGCCCCGGTCGAGGTCGACGCGCAGGTGCAGCAGGTGCGGCGTCTCGACGAACCGCAAGGCGACGCGAACCGTCCCGTCCGGCTCGGTCGCGGCGCTCGCCGCGAGGGCGCCGTCGACGGCCCATCGTCCTTCGCCGAGCGGCACCGAGTCCGAGCGTCCGTCGTCGGTCACGGTCATGCGGATCCCGTCGCCGTCGCGCGCGAACGTGACCGCGTCGAGGATCCCACCCGGGCGGGACCGCAGGGAGACGTCGGCGAGGTGCTCGGGGAGGCGCCCACCCGCCACCGGTGGCAGCCCCAGGGAGGCGAGCCGCGCCTCCAGGCCGGCGTCCGCGGCCGCGTCGACGTCCACTGCGTCGAGGGCGGGCAGGAGGTGCTGCCAGGCCGCGTCGAGGACGGCCTGCATGTCGAGGCTCTGCCCGGTGAGCGCGAGGACGACGTCCTGCTCGGGCAGGACGACGCAGAACTGGCCGTAGGCGCCGTCGCCGCGGTACCCGTGGCGGGCCATCCAGAACTGGAAACCGTAGCCCTGCGACCAGTCCGGGTTCTCCTCGCCCGGGTTCTCGACCTGCGTGCTCGTGGCCTGCGCGACCCAGTCCTCGTCGAGGATCCGCTCGCCGTCCCACACGCCACGCTGCAGGTACAGCTGTCCGAGCCGCGCGATCGCCCAGGTCGGCGCGTAGCAGCCGCTGAAGCCGAGCTCCGCGCCGGTCTCGTCGCGTCGCCAAGCGAGGTCGTCGATGCCGAGCGGGTCGAGCAGCCGCGGGCGCAGGTAGTCGACCAGCGTGCCGCCGCTGACCCGCCGGACGATGGCACCGAGCGTGTAGGTGCACGGCTGGTTGTAGGCGAAGACGCTGCCGGGCTCCTCGTCGGGCGGCGTGAGCAGGAAGCCGCGGACGAGGTCGTCCGGGTCGGCGGCACGGGCCCGGTCGAGGGCTTCCTCGCGGTGCCCGCTCGCCATCGCGAGCAGGTGCCGGACGCGGATCCGGCGGCTGCGCTCGTCGGTGATCTCGGCGTCGAGCTCGGGGAAGTACGACAGCGCGGTGGCGTCGAGGTCGATCAGCCCCTCGCGGACGGCGATCCCGACGGCTGCGGCCGTGAAGCTCTTGCTGAGCGAGTAGAGCAGGTGGACCCGGTCCTCGGCGTAGGGGTGCCACCACCCCGCGGCGGCCACCTGACCGTGGCGGAGCAGCACGATGCTGTGCGGCTCGACCCCCGGTGTGGACCCGAGGGCGTCGAGGAACCGGTCGACACCGCCGGCGTCGATGCCGAGGGCGGACGGGGCAGCGGTGGGGAACGTCGTCGTCACACCACCGACCCTACGCGTGCGGTCGACCGGTGCGTCGGACGGAACCCGGGACGAGCCTGAGAGGCACGGCATCCGGGTCACGGCCGCCGTCCACGCTCCTGCGCAATGATCCCCCGGTACGACTGCACCACAGCACGAGGGGGCCCGATGACGGCAGCGGTCCGCCCGGGGCGGGTGTCGGCGGCGGTGCCCGCGCGGTGGACGGTGCCCGCGCTGTCGACGGTGCTCGTCGCCGTCGCCGCGGCCGTGCTCGCATGGGTCCGCATCGGCGTCCCCGCCCGCGGCGTCGCCTGGGCCGAGGACTCCGGGCGCTTCCTCACCGACCGGCTCGTCCTCGGCCCGGTCCGGTCCGTCTGGCACCCGTACGACGGGTACCTGCACGTCCTGCCCCGCCTCGTCGTCGACGCCGCCGTCGCGACCGGGCGCATCGACCTGTACGCCCTGACGGTCTCGGCGCTGTCGTGCGCGGTCCTCGGCGCGGTCTGCGGCACGGTCTTCGCGCTCGCCCGCGACGTCGTGCGGTCCTGGCCGCTGCGCGTCCTGCTCGCGGTCGTCCCGGCGGTGATCCCCCTCGCACCCGTCGAGATCGCCGGCACCGCGGCGAACCTGCACTGGTACCTCCTGTTCGCGGCACCCTGGCTCCTCGCCCACCGTCCGCGGAGCTGGTGGGCGGCCGGTGCCACCGCCGCGGCCGTCGGCGTCGTGACGACGAGCGAGATCCAGGCGGCCGTGTTCCTCCCGCTGCTGCTGCTCGGCCGTCGGCAGGTGCGCGTGCTGCCCGTCGCCGCGACCGCGGTGCTCGGTGTCGCGGCGCAGGCCACCGCGGCCCTGACGCACCCCCGTTCCGCGACGCACCAGGGTGGCATCACCTCGTTCCGGGACATGACCGCCGGGTTCCTCGCGCAGGTCGTCGGCGGCAGCTGGGACGCCGACGTCCGCGCCGTGGGTGCCTCCGTCGCGGCGCACGGCTGGTGGGTCGTCGCCGTGCCCGCGGCGCTCCTCGTCGCCGCCGTGGTGACCGCGCTCGTGCGGGCACCCTGGCCGGCCAGGTGGATGCTCCTCGCCACCACGGTCGGCGCTGGCCTCGTCTGGTACGCGGCACTGATCGTGAACCGGACGCCCGGCACCACGTGGTCGACGTTCACCCCGTCGGCCTGGGCGGGCAGCGAGCCCCTGCGCTACGCGGCGGCGGCGTCGATGTTCCTCACCGCGGCCGTGGTCCTCGCCGCCGACGTCCTGCTCGCCCGCGGACGGTGGCCCTGGCGTGCGGCCGGCGGGGCGCTCGTCGTCGTGACGGTCGCCGCCCTCGTCGCCGGGAGTGGAGCGACACCGCTCCGCGCGGACGGCCCCGTGTGGGCCGCCCAGGTCGAGCACCGTGCGGCCCACTGCGCCGCGCACCCCGGGGACACCGTCCGGATCGGCGGGATGCCACGGCTCGCCGGGTGGGACGCGGTCGTGCCCTGCTCGATGATCGAGCACGCCGTCGGGCGCTGAGCCCCTCGAGCACGCCGTCGGTCGTCAGGCGCCCTGGAACGGGTTCGTCCACCGCCACCAGACGCCCGGGTCGTCGATCGACCGCTCGAGCACGAGCGGGACCGTCACCGCGTCGTGGTCGGTGATCGTGAACCGGACCCGGCCGACCCGCTCCCCCTTCGTGCCGAGCGTGATCCGGTCGAGGTGCGTCGACGCGGACACCGTCGTCCTCCCCCAGACGAGCACCTCGGCCGCCCGGCCGGACACCGCGTCGGCCTCGTCCTGCCACGGCGTCGAGAAGGTCCCGAACGTCTGGCCGGCGTGGGTGAGCGTCACGACCTGGAAGTTGTCGGCGACCGACCGCAGCAGCCGTTGGACGTCGTCGTCGAGCGACTCGTGGTCGACGCCGCCGAGCATCGCCCCGACCACCGTCACCTGCCGGCCGCCCCGCTCGTAGGTCGCGGCGAACAGCAGGCACGCCCCGGCCTCGTCGAGCGTGCCGGTCTTGATGCCCTCCACGCCGTCGAGCCCGAGCAGCTTGTTCGAGTTCTCGATCGCTCCGGCACCGGGGACCGTGACCTGCTTCGTCCCGACGACCTCCTTCACCACCGGATCGGCGAGGGCCAGTTGCCCGAGCGTGACGAGGTCGGTCGCGGTCGAGGTGTTGCCGGCGTCGAGGCCCGTCGGCTCGTGGATCGTGGTGTGGTCGAGTCCGTGCTCGTCGAGCCAGGTGTCCGCCGCGGAGCGGTACGCGTCCATCGACCCGAACGCCCACAGCGCCAGCGCACCGGCGTAGTTGTTCGCGGACTTCATGAGCATGACCTGGAGCGTCTGGTACTCCGACAGCCGCAGGCCGGCCGGCATCGGCGCGACCTCGCCGTTCACCGCGAGGTACTTCGCGTAGAGCGCCTGCATCCCCGGGCCGAACGTGATCGTCGGCCCGGACTCCCCCTGCTCCAGCGGCTTCGCGTCGAGGACGACGAGCGCCGTGACCACCTTCGAGATGCTCGCGATCGACCGTGGCTTCGTGTCGCCGCTCGTGCGGAGGCTCTCCGGGAAGTCGGTGGCCTCGACCGCGGTCGCGCCGTAGCCGGGGAACGTCAGGTCCGGCACCGACGACGTGGGCGCCGAGTAGGTCGTCGTCGACGCGCTCGCCGGGGCGAACGGCACGACGGCCGCGGCCACGAGGTAGCCGACCGCCAGCACGAGCACGGCGACGACCGAGACGGTCACCGGCCTCCGGACGGCGGAACGGGGGCGGCGGACGACTCGTGACACGGGAACCGAGCGTACCGGGGGCGGCTCCCGCGGGGCTGCGAGGACGCGCGGACAGCGGGACGGCGGACGGGAGGCGCGGCTCGGCCCCGACACGGACGGTCGCGTCCGGCGGGACCCCGGTCCCGGGTCGTCGGTCACCCCGACGCGGTGCGGCGCCACGGGCGGCGGAACGGTGGAGGCGGGACGCGACCACCCGGTCCCCCGGCCCGACCGACGGGGACGAGCCGCGCCTCCTGGACGCGACTCAGGCGCGCTCGGTGGCGAGCCGCTGGGCGTGGGTGACCGCCCACAGGCCGACGGCGCTCGCCGCGGCGACGTTCAACGAGTCGACGCCGTGCGCCATCGGGATCCGCACCGTCGTGTCGGCCGAGGCGATCGCCGCGGGCGTGAGGCCCTGCCCCTCGGTGCCCATCACGAGCGCCACGCGCTCCGGCACGTCGGCGACGAAGGCGTCGAGGTCCACCGAGCGGTCCGTGAGCGCCATCGCGGCGAGGTGGAAGCCCTGCGCCCGGAGCTCCTCGCCGGCGGCCGGCCAGTCGCCGATGCGGGTCCAGGGGACCTGCAGCACGGTGCCCATGCTGACCCGGACGCTGCGGCGGTAGAGCGGGTCGGCGCAGCGCGGGCTGACGAGGACCGCGTCGGCCCCGAGGCCGGCGACGCTCCGGAAGACGGCGCCGACGTTGGTGTGGTCGACGATGTCCTCGAGCACGACCACGACCTTCGCGTCGCGCACCACGTCCGCGACGCTCGGCAGTTCCGGACGGTGCATCGCGGCGATGGCGCCACGGTGCATGCGGAACCCTGTGAGGTCCTCGAGCAGGTCGTCAGGACCGACGAACACCGGGCCGTCGTGGTCCGCGACGACCGGCAGGACGCTGTCCAGCCACTTCTCCTGCACGAGCACGCTGCGCGGGACGTGACCGGCCCGCACGGCACGCTCGATGACGGTGTTCGACTCGGCGATGTAGAGCCCACCCTCGGGCTCGGACACGCGGCGCAGGGCGACGTCGGTCAGCCGGGCGAAGTCGTCGAGACGGGGGTCGTCGAGGGAGTCGATGCGGACGGCGTGCACGGGGCTCGATTCGGTGTCGGGAGGGTGTCGCCCGCGACGCCGTGGGGCCTCGCACGGCGGGAGGGAAGTGACCGGGTCGGTCGGCTGTTGAGGGTACCGTGAACACGATGGCCACGAGCGAACCGACCAGCCCCCAAGGCGCGACCGCGTCCGCGCTCGACCTCGACCGCGCCGTCGAGCTCCTCGCGGGCAAGCGCATCGCGGTGCTCTCGGGCGCCGGGCTGAGCACCGACTCGGGCATCCCCGACTACCGCGGTGCCGGCCGCGTCGTCCGCAAGCCGATGACCTTCCAGGAGTTCCGCGCCGACCCAGCCAAGCGCCAGCGCTACTGGGCCGGCTCGCACCTCGGGTGGCGGACCTTCGCGGCGGCCCGTCCGAACCCCGGGCACCAGGCGCTCGCCGCGCTCGAACGCGACGGTGTCGTCACGGGCATCGTCACGCAGAACGTCGACGGACTGCACCTCCGCTCCGGGTCCCGGCGGGTCGTCGAGATCCACGGGTCGATGGACCGTGCCGTCTGTCTCACCTGCGGGCAGGTGTTCTCGCGGGCCGACCTCGCGGCCGTGCTCGACCGCGACAACCCGTGGATCGACGAACCCGGGTCGGTGCAGCTCCAGCCCGACGGCGACGTCGAGATCACCGACGTCGACCGCTTCCGGGTGCCGGACTGCTCGGTGTGCGGCGGGGTGCTGAAGCCCGACGTGGTGTTCTTCGGCGAGTTCGTGCCGGCCGAGAAGTTCCGCGAGGCCGTCTCCATCGTCGCCGAGGCCGACGCACTGCTCGTCGTCGGCTCCTCGCTCACCGTGAACTCCGGCGTCCGACTGGTCGACCACGCCGCCCGCCGGAAGCACCCCGTCGTCATCGTCAACCGCGGTGCGACCCGGAGCGACGCGCGGGCCGCGGTCAAGATCGACGCGGGCACGACCGAGACCCTCGAAGCCCTCGCGGCGCGTCTGCGATGATCGAGCGGTGACGACGCTCCTGTACCTGGTCCGGCACGGCGAGACCGACTGGAACGCCGAACGGCGCATCCAGGGCTCGACGGACATCCCGCTCAACGACACCGGACGCGGGCAGGCCCGCGCCACCGCGACCCTGCTCGGGCGACGCCGGTTCGACGCCGTCGTCGCGTCCCCGCTGTCCCGGGCGTTCGAGACGGGTGCCGTCATCGCGGCCCACCTCGACCTGCCCGAGCCCTCGACGTACCCCGGACTCGCCGAGCGCGCCTACGGCGAGGCCGAGGGCCTGACCGACGACGAGGTCCGGGCGCGGTACCCGCACGATGACATCCCCGGCCGCGAGTCCCGCAGCGCGCTGCTCGCCCGGGTGACCGAGACGCTCGGCGAGATCGCGGTGCGGTACGACGCGGGCTGCGTCGTCGTCGCCACGCACGGCGCCGTCATCCGCACCGTCGTCAACGCCGCGGCCCCGGGGACGGCCGACCGGCACGGCACCCCGATCCGGAACGGGTCGGTGCACTCCTTCCGGTGGGACCCCGAGCGCTTCCGTGCGGAGCTCGTCCGGTTCGACGACCCGATCGACGAGGTGTCCGACGCCGAGGGCCGCTCGGCGTTCGCGGACCAGAACCCCCTCGAGCGTCGGGCGTAGCCGAGGGCACCGTACTAGGCTCCGATGCACTCGCAGACCCGAGCGTGTGAGGGGGGCTGACATGACCGTCGACGGATCCGGTGGTGGGGGCGCTCGGCCCGGACGGCCCCAGAGCCCCGAGACGGACGACCTCGACCGCGCGTTCGGTCCGGACACCGCATCGGTCCCGGTGCGCACGCCGCGGCAGCGGGTCGGACGCGGTGCGCTCGTGGGCCTCGGCGTGGTCGTCGCGGTCGGTGTGATCGCGGTCGTGCTCGTCACGATCGTCGGGAGCGTACAGAACGGCGTCGGCGGGGTGTTCCCGCAGCCCGGGGCCGCCCTCGACCGGTTCGGCGGCGCAGCACGCGCACTCGACGGGGTCGAGGGGGTCCGCGACCACGAGCCGGAGAAGACCTCGTTCGCGAGCTACGACGTCGAGTCGACCGTCACGGTGACCCCGACCCTGTCCGACGAAGACCGCACCGCGGTCGTCGAGGGACTCCGCACCGCGACCGAGGACGCCAGCGGGAACGGCGTCCGGGTGTTCGCCGTCGCCGACCTCGGCGCACTCGAGGTCGGGATCTCGACCGACGCGAAGGTCACCCGGGAACGACTCGAGCTCGCCCGGCAGCTGGACGCCATCGGGGGTGTGTCCGCGGTCCGGTGCTCGTGGGGCGACGACGGCCCGTCGGACGACCCGGCGGATCAGACGATCACGGTCGAGACGATCGGTCGTGGTGCCGCACTCGGCGCCGTGGTGGCGAAGGCGACCGCGGAGGCGCACGCCGTGTTCCCCGGGGCGACGGTGACGGCGGTCCGTCCGTCCTCGTGACGGCGGTCCGTCCGTCCTCGTGACGGCGGTCCGTCCGTCCTCGTGACCGGTCGCGGGCGCGCACCGACCACGTGACCGGTCACGGGCGCGCACCGCCCGGATGACCGGCCGCGGGTGCGCACCGCCAGCGTCAGTCGGTCCCGCGGTCCTCGCGCCGGGCGACCGCCTGCTCCACCGCACGGACGACCTGCTCGGCCGACGACTCCCACCGGAACCGACCCGCCTGCGCGATCGACGCCCGTGACGCGTCGTCCCACCGCGCCTCGAGCCGGCGGACCGCGGCGGCGACCGCCGACGGCGACGTCGGGTCGAAGTACTCGGCGACGTCCCCGCCGATCTCACGGAAGATCGGGATGTCGCTGACCACCACCGGTGTGCCGACGCCCATCGCCTCGACGAGCGGGATGCCGAAGCCCTCGTCGTACGACGCCGTCGCCAGCGCGGTCGCCGACCGCAGCACGGACAGGTACTCGTCGTCCGAGGCGCCGTCGTGGAACACGATCGAACCGGCGGGCGCGAGCCGCTCCAGACGAGCGCGATCGGCGACGGACACGCGCGACATGCAGTGCAGCACCCAGTCCGCGCCGAGCAACGGCAGCGCGGCCGCCAGCGTCTCGACGTTCTTGTACGGCATGAACGAGCCCATGTAGACGAGGGACTTCTCGCGCGTGCCGCCGAGGCGCGGGGTCGCCGGGTCGGCGGCGTTGTACGCGACCGTGACGGGCCGCTTGGTCAGGTGGTGCTCGGCGATCAGGCCGGCGGTCGTCTCGGAGACCGTCACGACCCCGTCGGCACCGTTCAGGAGCACGCGTTGCGGCACCCAGCTGAGGTGGAAGGCACGCCAACCGAGCCGGAGCGGCCACGAGAACTCGCGCGGGGGCGTGCGGTTCCGGTAGTAGATGAGGTCGTGCAGCGTCAGCACGAGGGCGTACCGCCGGCCGCGCGAGCCCATGGTCTGCATGGGCGAGAACACGGCGTCGAACCCCAGGCGGTTGACCCTCCGGGCGACGAACGGCTCGCCCGGCTCGGTCGGTGCCGGCAGGAGCTCCCACGGCAGGTCCGACGGCAGGGACTCGAGCTGTCGCTCGTCGTGCACGAGCAGGGTGTAGTCGTGCCGTTCCGGCAGGTGCGCGACGACACCGGCGGTGAACCGGCTGATGCCGTCGTGGCGCCCGATGCGGACGTACCGGCAGTCGATCCCGATGCGCAGCCGGGTCACGACGCCGCGCCGTCCGCCGCGGCCGACGACCGCGGCGCACGCTTCGTGCCCGACGGCCCGCCCTTGCGGCCCCGCTTCGGGGCGTCCGCCATCCGCCGCAGTACCGCGGACGCCGCGGCCCCCGGGGTCTCGTAGTGCACGAGGTGCCCGACGTCCGGCACGACGACGAGTTCGGCGGCGGGCAGTCGGGCGGCCAGGGCGCGCTGCTCGGGCACGGCGGTGATGTCGTCGCGTTCGGCCGCGATCATGAGCACCGGCACGCCGATGCGGTCGGCGTACTCGGACACGTCGTGGGTGACCGAGGTGCGGAACGCCTCGAGCACGCTCGTCCGGTTCGCGAAGGCCGAGAAGTACCGGTCGTGCTGGTCGTGGACCCACCGCCGGAGGTCGCGGTCGTGCGACTTCACCATCGCCAGGCTCATCACGCGGACGATGGCCGGGTTCCGGAGCAGCCCGAGGCCCAGCGGCTTCGGGAGCACCGCACCGGCGCGGTAGTACCCGATCGCGATCGCCGTGCCCACCGCCCGGGGGCCCTGCAGTGCCGGGGCGGCGATCGGGTTCACGAGCACGAGCAGCCGCGTCGCGAGCCCCGCGGCCACCGTCGCGGCGACCACGATCGACCCGAACGAGTGCCCGAGCACGACGGTGTCGGGGCCGAGGCCGAGTGCCGCGTGGAAGCCCTGCAACCACGCGACGTAGGAGTCGATCTCGGAGACCGGCAGGGGGTCCGAGATGCCGAAGCCCGGCAGGTCCGGCACGATCACGCGCACCCCGACGAGGTGCGCGGCGATCGTCTCGAGGCCGTGGTGGTCCCCGCGGAAGCCGTGCACCGCGAGGACGGTCTCGTCGGCGTCGGACGGCCCGTACTCCCAGTAGTGCGTGGTGCGGCCGTCGACCTGCACGGAGCGGTGGACGACCGGGGTGGCGGCCATCAGCGACTGGTACGGGGAGAGCACGGGCGGTTGCATCCGGGCCAGTCTACGAACGCGAGCCGGTGCGCCCGGGCTGCCCCACCCGGAATCGTGGACAACTCGCAGAGGCGACCCCGCTGTGGAGGACCGGACCACCCGCGAACGCGACCCGTCCGTGGAGGACCGGACCACCCGCGAACGCGACCCGTCCGCGCGGGACGAGCCGCGCCTCCAGGCCCCTCCAGACGCACCCGGCCCTGCCGGGTCGCTGCGATCTCCGGACAACTCCATGCGCCGCGGCCTAGCGTGTCCACGGTGACGTTCACCGCCCCGATCCAGCTCCCAGGCCTGACACTGGACCCGCAGTGGTACAAGCGCTCGGTGTTCTACGAGTGCATGATCCGTTCCTTCGTCGACTCGAACGGTGACGGCATCGGCGACATCCAGGGGGTGATCGGCAAGCTCGACTACCTGCAGTGGCTCGGCGTCGACGCACTGTGGCTCCCGCCGTTCTTCCAGTCGCCGATGCGTGACGGCGGCTACGACATCGCCGACTACAAGGCGATCCTGCCGGAGTTCGGTACCCTCGACGACTTCCGCGAACTCGTCACCAAGTCGCACGAACGCAACATGCGCATCGTCATCGACATGGTGATCAACCACACGAGCGACCAGCACGAGTGGTTCCAGCAGTCACGCGAGGACCCGGACGGCCCCTACGGCGACTTCTACGTGTGGCGGGACACGGACACCGAGTACGAGAACATCCGGATCATCTTCGTGGACACCGAGGAGTCGAACTGGACGTTCGACCCGGTGCGCCGCCAGTTCTTCTTCCACCGGTTCTTCTCGCACCAGCCGGACCTCAACTTCGAGAACCCCGCCGTGGTCGAGGCCGTGTACGACGTCGTCCGGCACTGGCTCGATCTGGGCGTCGACGGGCTGCGGCTCGACGCCATCCCCTACCTGTTCGAGTCCGAGGACGGCAACGGCGAAGGCGAACCGGAGACGCACGAGTTCATCAAGAAGCTCCGCGCGATGGTGGACGACGAGTACCCCGGGCGCGTCCTGCTCGCCGAGGCGAACCAGTGGCCGCGCGAGACCGCCGCGTTCTTCGGCACCGACGAGGAGCCCGAGTGCCACATGGCGTTCGACTTCCCGGTGATGCCGCGCATCTTCTACTCGCTCCGTGCGCAGCACGCGGCCGAGCTCAAGGCGATCCTGTCCGAGACGCTCGACGTGCCGTCCTCCGCCGCCTGGGGCGTGTTCCTCCGCAACCACGACGAACTCACGCTCGAGATGGTCAGCGAGGAGTACCG
This sequence comes from Curtobacterium sp. LFS084, assembly GCF_047977705.1. Taxonomy (NCBI): domain Bacteria; kingdom Bacillati; phylum Actinomycetota; class Actinomycetes; order Micrococcales; family Microbacteriaceae; genus Curtobacterium; species Curtobacterium sp. LFS084. Next base: position 201,453 of record NZ_JBFPFM010000003.1, on the reverse strand, counting down.
GCAGGCCATGTACGGCTGGTACGGCTACGACCCGCGCATGCGCTCGAACATCGGCATCCGTCGCCGCCTCGCTCCCCTGCTCGACAACTCCCGCGCCGAGCTCGAACTCATCCACGCGCTGCTGTTCTCGCTCCCGGGGTCGCCGTTCCTGTACTACGGCGACGAGATCGGGATGGGCGACAACATCTGGCTCCCGGACCGCGACTCCTCGCGCACACCGATGCAGTGGACGCCGGACCGCAACGCCGGGTTCTCCACCGCCGACCCCGGCAAGCTCTACCTGCCGGTCGTCCAGTCGCTCGTCTACAACTACGCACAGGTCAACGTCGAGGCGCAGCTCGCCCAGTCCCGCTCGCTCCTGCACTGGGTCCGGAACGTCATCCACGTCCGGAAGGCGCACCCCGTGTTCGGCCTCGGCACCCTGGCCGTGCAGGACACCTCGAACGACTCGGTGCTCGCGTTCGTCCGGTCGTGGGAGGGCTCCGGCTCCGGCCACCAGTTCGGGCCCTCCGCCGAGGACGTCCTGTGCGTCTTCTCCTTCGCCACCAACCCGACGTCGGTCACGATCTCGGCGCCCGAGTACGCGGGGCGGCCGCTGTACGACCTGTTCGGCGGCGGGTCGTTCCCGTCGTTCGACGAGTCGGGCGAGGTGACGCTGACCATGGGGACGCAGTCGTTCTACTGGCTGCACGTGGGTGCGCCGGTCGGGTAGGGGTGTCCAGGAGGCGCGGGTCGGCCCCGGTAGGGCTACCGCGCCCCCGCGCGGCTGCGCGGCTCGGTCGCGCCGCCCCCTGGTCGCGCGGCTCGGTCGGGCGGCGGTCCGGTCGGGCGGCGGTCCGGTCGGGCGGTTCGGGAGGCGCGGGTCGGCACCGGTGGGCGGGTCGCGTCTCGGCGTGTCGGTACGTCCGGTTAGCCTGACCGCGTGACGTTCCCCACAGCGCAGCTCGACTCCCCCGCTCCGACCCAGGACCTCTCGGGTCGCCCGTGGTGGCACGCGCTCGGCGTGTTCGACCTCGAGACCACCGGCGTCGACGTCGAGACCGCCCGAATCGTCACCGCCCACGTCGGCCTGATCGACATGACCGGACGCTCCATCGTCGAGGGTGCCTGGCTCGCCGACCCCGGTGTGGAGATCCCCGAGGGCGCCGCCGCCGTGCACGGCATCACGACCGAGCGCGCCCGCGCCGACGGCCGTCCCGCTGCCGAGGTCGTCGCCGAGATCATCGCCGCGGTCGAGGCCGTGTTCGCCCGCGGCATCCCCCTGGTCATCTACAACGCCCCGTACGACCTCACCGTCCTCGACCGCGAGGCCAAGCGGCACGGCATCGCCTCCCCCGTCATCGGGAACGTCGTCGACCCGCTCGTGATCGACAAGGCGCTGGACACCTACCGCAAGGGCAAGCGCACGCTCGAGGCCGCGTCCGAGCTCTACGGCGTCACCCTGTCCGATGCCCACGACGCCGGCGCCGATGCCATCGCTGCCGGGCGTGTCGCGCAGGCCATCGCGGCGAAGTACCCCGAGGAGCTCGGCGTCTCAGCCGAGGAACTCCACCGCAAGCAGGTCGGCTGGTGCGCCGACCAGGCCTCCTCGTTCCAGGAGTACATGCGGAAGCAGCGCGACCCGTCGTTCACCGCCGACGGCCGCTGGCCCCACCGCAACGCCGGCTGAGGCGCCCGCCGGGCTCCGAACCACGAATCCGACGTCGAACCACGCCGCTCGCCTGGTTCCACGTCGGATCCGTGGTTCGACGCGCGCGCCGGCTGGCCCGCCCGCGCCGCGCACCGACGCCCGCGCCGCTCCCGCACGGCCGCACAACCACAGTCCGCCCGAGCCGCGCAATGCCGCGGCGCGAACGCACTTGCGGTGTGCGCCGGCAATCCGCGACCGCCGACCACCCCTGCGCTCTGTCGGCCGCACCACTCGGTCCGCCCGGGCCGGCCGCACCACGCCGCCCGCGCCGCCCGGCCGAGCGTGACGCGACGTCGAACCACGCTTCCGACGTCGAACCACGCCGTTCGCCTGGTTCGACGTCGGTTCCGTGGTTCGAACCGTCGCCGCGGCCACGCCCCGCACCGGCCGGCCGCAACGCGCACCGCCCGCCCGCCCGCCCAACATGCCACACCCCGGCGGCACCGCCTGCACCGGACGCCCGAACCACCGGCCGCTCCACCCGACCTGCCACCCGCGCACCCGACAACGACGGAACGGGCGGCCCTCCCGCAGGAGGACCGCCCGTTCGAGCGTCGTGGACGACTGCTTACTTGCCGAAGCCCTTGAAGCGCTGGTTGAACTTCTCGACGCGGCCGGCCGAGTCGAGGATGCGCTGCTTGCCCGTGTAGAACGGGTGCGACGCGGACGAGATCTCGACGTCGATGACCGGGTAGGTCGCACCGTCGAGCTCGATGGTCTTGTCGCTGTTCGCGGTCGAACGCGTCAGGAACGTCTCACCGGAAGCCAGGTCACGGAAGACGATGGCGCGGTACTCGGGGTGGATGTCGGTCTTCATGGAGATTCCTCGGTTGCGGTGGTGGGATGTGCGCGGCACTCGTACGAGCACGACGCCGGAAGTCTGCGGCTTGCGCCAGCCGTCTACGTTACCAGATCGGCGGCCCGGAGTGCAGCAGGCGCAGGACGGACACGCGGATGATCAGGCGGCGCGTGCTGTGTACCGCCCGGCGTCCTTCGAGACCGTGAGCTCGATGCCGAACGCCTCGGTCAGGGTCTCGGCGGTCAGGACGTCGTCGATGGGTCCGGCAGCCTGCACGTGGCCGTCGGCGAGCACCAGCGCGTGGGTGAACCCGGCCGGGATCTCCTCGACGTGGTGGGTGACGATGACGATCGCCGGCGAGTCCTCGCTCTGGGCGTAGCCGCCGAGGGTCCGGACGAGGCTCTCGCGTGCGCCGAGGTCGAGCGACGCCGCCGGCTCGTCGAGGAACAGGATCTCCGGGTCGGTCATCACGGCACGGGCGATCTGGACCCGCTTCTGCTCGCCGTCGCTGAGCTCGCCGAAGGTGCGGTCGGTGAACGCACCGAGGCCCCACTCGTCGAGCACGCGCTGGGCACGGCGGACGTCGAGCTCCTCGTACTCCTCGTTCCAGCGACCCGTGACCGAGTACGCCGCGGTGAGCACGACGTCGATGACCTTCTCGGTCACCGGGATGCGACGGGCGAGCGCGGTCGACGCGAAGCCGATGCGGGGTCGGAGCTCGAACAGGTCGGCACCGCCCAGCTCGGTGCCGAGCACCTCGACGTCACCCGAGGTCGGGAACGTCTGGGCACCGGCGACCTGCAGCAGCGTGGTCTTGCCGGCGCCGTTGGCACCGAGCACGACCCAGCGTTCGTCGTCCTGCACCTCCCACGAGATCCCGTCGAGGATGGTGGCCCCGTTGCGGACCACGGAGACGTCTGACAAGCGCACGACCGAGGGCATGCGACCAGCCTAGGGGTTCTGCCCGAGCACCTCGTCGTAGACCTGGCGTGTCCGACGGGCGATCGCGTCCCAGGTGAACTCGGTCTCGACGCGGAGCCGTCCGGCGCGGCCCATGAGCTTCGCGAGCCCCTCGTCGGCGAGCACCTCGTCGAGGGTCGCGGCGAGGTCCGCCACGTACCGGTCCGGGTCCGTCGGGGTGCCGGTGCCATCTTGCGCCTGGTCGATCGGCACGATGCGTCCGGTCAGCCCGTCGGCGACGACCTCGGGGATGCCACCGGTGCCGGTGCCGACGACGGGGATCCCGCACGCCATCGCCTCGAGGTTGACGATCCCGAGCGGCTCGTAGATCGAGGGGCACACGAAGACGGTGCCGGACGACAGCACGTTGACGATCTCCTGGTGGGCGAGCATCCGGTCGATCCAGACGACACCCTGGCGCGTGGACCGCAGCGACTCGACGAGCCCGGTCACCTCGGCCATGATCTCCGGCGTGTCCGGCGCGCCGGCACAGAGGACGATCTGCACGTCCTCCGGCAGCGTCGAGACCGCGCGGAGCAGGTAGGGCAGGCCCTTCTGCCGGGTGATCCGTCCGACGAACACGACCGAGCGGCGCGTCGGGTCGATCCCGAGTGCACGCACGGCGTCCTCGTCGACGGTCGGCTTCCACTCGTCGATGTCGATGCCGTTGTAGACGACGTGCACCTTCGACGGGTCGATCGACGGGTACGACCGGAGGATGTCGGCACGCATGGCCTTGGACACGGCGATCACGCCGTCGGCCTGCTCGAACGCCTCGCGCTCCATCCAGCTCGAGAGCCGGTAGCCGCCGCCGAGCTGTTCGGCCTTCCAGGGGCGCAGCGGCTCGAGGCTGTGCGCCGTGACGACGTGCGGGATGCCGTAGGTCAGCTGCGCGATCCGGCCGGCCGCGTTCGCGTACCAGGTGTGCGAGTGCACGAGGTCGGCGCCCTCGACGTCCGCCGCGATGGCGACGTCGGTCCCGAGCGCCTGGAGTGCGCCGTTCGCCTGCCCGAGCGTGTCGGGGGTGCCGTAGGACGACACGCCCGCCTCGTCACGGTGGGCCCCGAAAGCTCGGACACGCACCTCGGTGTCGGTGCCCGACCGCAGCGCTACGGTGAGCTCGGCGACGTGGACGCCCGCCCCGCCGTACACCTCTGGTGGGTATTCCCTGGTCAACAGATCGACTCGCACGGGTTCAACGTAACCGTTCACCGGTCCGGACGCATACTGTGAGCGCTATGGCACCAAAGAAGGTCTTCGGCATCGTCCTCGCCGGCGGAGAGGGCAAACGCCTCATGCCGCTCACGGCGGACCGTGCGAAACCAGCAGTCCCGTTCGGCGGCAACTTCCGGCTCATCGACTTCGCGCTGTCGAACCTGGTGAACTCCGGCCTGCAGAAGATCGTCGTCCTGACGCAGTACAAGTCCCACAGCCTCGACCGTCACGTCGCCGAGACCTGGCGCATGGAGGGGCTGCTCGGCTCCTACGTCGCCTCGGTCCCGGCGCAGCAGCGACTCGGCAAGCGGTGGTTCGCCGGGTCGGCCGACGCGATCCTGCAGTCCCTCAACCTCCTCCGTGACGAGCGCCCCGACATCGTCGTCGTGGTCGGCGCCGACCACGTCTACCGGATGGACTTCCACCAGATGGTCGAGGCGCACATCGCCTCCGGCCGCAGCGCCACCGTCGCCGCGATCCGCCAGCCGATCGGCCTCGCCGACCAGTTCGGCGTCATCCAGGTCGCCGACGACGACCCGACCAAGATCGAGGCCTTCCTCGAGAAGCCGAAGGACGCCGTCGGCCTCGCGGACTCCCCCGGCGAGATCCTCGCGTCGATGGGCAACTACGTCTTCGACGCCGACGCCCTCGTCGACGCGGTCCTCCGCGACGGGCAGATCGAGACCTCGAACCACGACATGGGCGGCGACATCGTGCCGGACTTCGTGGCCCGCGGCGACGCCGGCGTCTACGACCTCAAGCGCAACGACGTCCCTGGGTCGAACGAGCGCGACCGGTACTACTGGCGCGACGTGGGGACGATCGACTCGTTCTACGACGCGCACATGGACCTCATCGCGCCCGTCCCGGTGTTCAACCTGTACAACCAGGACTGGCCGATCTTCAACCAGCAGACGAACCTGCCCCCGGCGAAGTTCGTCCGCGACGCGAACGGCAACACCGGGTCCACCGTCGACTCGCTCGTCTCGCTCGGCTGCCTGGTCTCCGGCGCGCAGGTCGAGCGCAGCATGATCGGTCCGTGGTGCGGCATCGACTCCGGTGCGAAGGTCCTCGACTCGATCGTCTTCGAACGCGCGTCGATCGGCGCGGGCGCCGTCGTGAACCGGGCGATCCTCGACAAGGACGTGGTGATCGCACCAGGCGCCCAGGTCGGCGTCGACCGTGAGGTCGACGAGGCACGCGGCTTCACCGTTACCGAGTCCGGCATCACGGTCGTGGGCAAGGGCGTCCGCGTCGACGCGTAGCGTCGCGCTCGGAGCGACCAGCGACCAGCGACCAGCGGTCCAGGAGGCGCGGCTGACGTCATGGAGGCGGGCCGCGCCTCCTGAGTCGGTACCGTTGGTCCGTGCCCCGCTTCCTCGTCGTCCTCGATGCCGATTCCACGCTCCTCGAGGACGAGGTCATCGAACTCCTGGCGGACACCGCCGGGACCCGACCACAGGTCCAGGCGATCACGGAGCGTGCCATGCGCGGCGAGATCGACTTCACCGAGAGCCTCCGCGAGCGTGTCGCCACCCTGGCGGGCCTCCAGGACGACGTCTTCCGGGGTGCGCAGCAGGCGGTCCGCGTAACGCGGGGCGCCGACGAACTCGTCCGTGGCGTGCACGCCGCAGGCGGCACCGTCGGCGTCGTCTCGGGTGGCTTCCACGAGGTGCTCGACCCGTTCGCCGAGCGACTCGGGCTCGACCACTGCCGGGCCAACCGGCTCGAGGTGGTGGACGGCGTCCTCACCGGGCGCGTGCTCGGTGACGTCGTGGACGCGCACGCGAAGGCCGTGACGCTCCGGGAGTGGGCCGGCGCCGACGCCGTGCCGATCGTCCGCACCGTCGCGGTGGGCGACGGTGCGAACGACCTCGAGATGATGCGGGTCGCCGGGCTGTCGGTGGCCTTCGACGCGAAGCCGCTCGTGCGCGAGCAGGCCGACGTGGCCGTCGTCGACCGCGACCTGTCGAGCGTGCTGGCGACGCTCGGCCTGCGCGGCTGACACGCGGCGCCGGCGCGCGGCCGACGCGCGCGGCTGACTCGCTCCGCTGCCGCGCGGACGTCACGGGCTCAGCGACACCTCACGGCCGACCGGTGGCGTGAGGTGTCGCGCAGCGCATGGCGTCGGCGCGACCCGACCGGGTCAGCTGCCCATCCCGAGGCCGCACCGGCGGCTCGGCTCAGATCAGCCGCCCGGCAGCACCGCCTTCGGCACCCGGTGGAGCGTGACCGCCCCGACTGCGGCGAACGGGTGCAGCGGATGCGGGTCGCCGGAGCCCGTCGGACCGCCGAGCTTCGAGTCGCCCACCGCACTGAGCACCGCGTAGGCGTCCTCCGCGGTGAAACCGTGCGTGCCGACCAGGAACGCGAACGCGTCCTCGTAGCCGCGTCGGACACTCTCCTGCACGGGGTCGCCCAGGCCGACGAAGAGCCACTCGTCGGCCGTCTCGATGCGCGGCGCCCGGAGCTCGGGGCCGCCGCGCACGAGGTCGACCGACACGATCGCCGTCCCCTGGGCCTCGATCGCGACGAAGGACGACTCCCCCTCGGCCATCAGCGCGTGCACGTCACCGATCGACAGCAGCGCACCGGGCACCCGGACGGGCAGGTACACGGTCGAGCCGGGGCGCGCCTCGGTGACGTCCATGTTCCCGCCCTCGGGGTAGGCGGGCATGATCGTCGAGTGCTCCCCCGACGCCGGCGCCACGCCGATGCAGCCGATCATCGGCCGCACCGGGAACGCGTGCCGATCGGTGACGTGCACCACGCCGCCCTCGATGGGACACCGGCGTGCGAACACCCCCTCGGGCATGACGTGTTGCAGTGCACCGGAGCCCGGCAGGGAGACCGACCACCCGTGCGTCGTGAGCTCGATGTCGTGGATCGTCACCGCCAGGGTGTCGCCGGGCTCGGCGCCCTCGACGAACACCGGGCCGGTCACCGGGTTGATCGGTGCCCGCAGTCGCCCGAGATCGTGGTGCTGGTCGAGCTCGGCGTAGACGGCGTCGGTCGTCTCGAACCCGATCGTCTCGCCGGTGCCGGGTCGGACGGTGAGCACCGGCTCGCGGTCCGCCGAGAAGCCCGGCCGACCGAGGGTGTTGGGCAGGAAGTGGTCGGGTGTCATCGCGCCTCGGCCTCCTGCGGCGCCTGCGGCTCCTCGGAACCGACCGCGGTGGACCGTCCGGTCCGTCGGTAGTAGAGGAAGACGACGGCACCGACGACGAGCCACACGATCCCACCGACCTTCGCCTCGACCGCGGCGTTCAGCAGCACGTAGCCGATGATGAGGAACCCCACCAGCGGGACCACGAGGTGGAGCAGCCAGTTCCGGGACCGCCCCTTGACGACGTAGTGCACGAACACCGAGACGTGCAGCAGCATGAACCCGAAGAGCGCCCCGAAGTTCACGAGCGACGAGATCGTGTCGATCTGGCCGACGAAGAACAGCACGAGGATCGCGGAGAGCACCGACACGACGATGATCGCGGCGGACGGGACCTGGCGGCGGTTCAGCCGGTGCAGGAACGCCGGCAGCTGCCGATCGCGGCTCATCGAGAACAGCAGTCGGCTCGTCGCCGCCTGCGCGGCCATCGCGTTGGCGATCCCGACCGCGAGCACGTTCACCGCGAAGAAGGCCGTGGCCCACCCGCTCGACGATGCCTGTTCGACGACGGTGAAGAACGCGTTGCCCACCTCGGAGTCCGAGAAGGAGTCCCGTCCGGCGGCGAGGGCCGATGCGAGCCAGGTCTGCAGGACGAACAGGAACGCGACGATGACCAGCGCGAGGATCATTGCCGTGCCCGCTCCGCCTCGGCGCCCGGTGGACTCCTCCGAGAGCGTCGAGATGCCGTCGAACCCGAGGAAGCTGAGCACCGCGATGGACAGCGCGCCGGCGATGAGCGGAGCAGAGACCTTCGCCGGGTCCCACACCTGGTCGGTCGAGAACGCGGCGCCCGGCACGGTTCCGCCGGTGAGGGCCACGACCGCGATGACGACGAAGATCACGACGAACACGAGCTCGACGAGGAGGAACAGGCGGTTCGCGATCTTCAACGACGAGACACCGAGCAGGTTGATGACGGTGTTGATCGCGACGAACAGCAGTGCCCAGAGCCACCGGGGCGTCCCGGGGAAGATGCCGACCATGCTCTCCGCCGCGAACACGTAGAGGAGCGTCGGGACGAGCAGGTAGTCGAGCAGGATCGCCCACCCGGCGAAGAAGCCGGCGGTGGGGTGGATGCCGCGGCCGACGTACGAGAAGACGCTCCCGGCGAGCGGGATCGACCTCGCCATCTGGGCGTAGGCGAGTGCCGTGAAGATCATCGCGACGAGGCCGACGATGTAGACGAGCGGCACCATGCCGCGGGACGAGTTGTAGACGGTGCCGAAGATCGCCCACGGAGCGATCGGCACCATGAAGACCAGCCCGTAGACGAGCAGGTCGGTGGTGGACACGGAGCGCTTCAGCTCCTGCTTGTAGCCGTAGGCCTCGAGCTGCTGCTGTGCGGAGAGCTCGCTGTGCTGCTGCGACATGGTGGTTCCGTTCGGGGAGACGGTGCGTGGAGGGGGGAAGGACGGACGGGAGGCGCGGTGCGGGGGTGAGCCGCACCTCCCGTCCGGCGGACCGCCGGCTGGTCCCTGTGGCCGGCCCGGTGGGGCCGGCCACGCGCTCAGTCGACGGGGTCGTCGTGCCCGGCGAGGAACGCCGCGACCACGCGACGGAACTCCTCGGGCTGCTCCAGGTGCGAGCAGTGGCTCGCCCCCGGGAAGACGTGCTGCTCGACGTCGGCGATGCGCTCGACGAAGGGCTGCCAGGTGGCCGGGGTCGCCTCGTCGTGCTCGCCGGCGACCACGAGCGTGGGGACGGTCACGGCGTCGAGCCGATCGATGATCGTCCAGTCGCGCATGGTGCCGATCACGTGGAACTCGTTCGGACCGTTCATGGTGTGGTAGACGGTCGGCTCGGCCTCCATCTGGGCCTCGGAGTCGACGAAGTCCTGCGGCATCGGCACGGTGCGGCAGACGTGGCGCTGGTAGAAGACCTGCGTGGCGGCGAGGTACTCCGGGTCGTCCACGGAGCCGTCGGCCTCGTGGCGCGTCAGCGCGTCCTGCACGTCTGCGGGGAGCTGGGCGCGGAGTTCGGCGGCGCCCTCCACCCAGAGCTGCATCGACGCCGGCGAGTTGCAGATCGCGAGGCTCCGCAGGTGCGCCGGGCGCCGGACCGCGATCTCGGCGCCGAGCATCCCGCCCCACGACTGCCCGAGCAGGTGGTGGGCACCGAGTCCGAGGTGCTCGACCAGGGCGAAGTACTCGTCGACGAAGAGCTGCGGCACCCAGGTGGAGACCGGTGCGTCCGGGCGGTGGGTGCTCCGACCGCAGCCGAACTGGTCGTGGTGCACGATCGTGCGCCCGGTCTCGTCCGCGAGGGCGGCGAGGTTCCGGAGGTAGTCGTGTGCCATGCCCGGACCGCCGTGCAGGACGACGAGGGGCAGCGCCCCCGGGGTGGGGTGATCGGGTTCGGTGACGCGGTACCAGGTGTGCCCGTCCTGGAACGGCATCGAGCCTTCGGTGATGCGGGACATGTCGCACAGCATGGACCGCGCAAAGGTCCCGTGCAAGACCTTTTCTGGTCCTTTAACGTGGACGAAACGAACGAGGGGAACCCGGTGGCGGAACGGACGACCGAGAGCCGGGTCGACGAGGTCGAGGACCGGCTGGTCACGGCCGTCGCGGTCGGCGAGTACCTCCCGGCGTCACGGCTCCCACCCGAGCGAGAACTCGCGATCCTGCTCGGGGTCGGGCGCGTCACGGTGCGCGCCGCGCTGGCTCGACTCGTCGACCGCGGACTGCTGGAGACCCGGCGCGGGCGCGGTGGCGGGACCTTCGTCAGGACCCAGTGGCCGGACTCCTCCTCCGACGCGGTCGGACGCACCCTCCTGGCACGGTGGGACGCCATCCGAGCCACCACGGACGCGATCGCCCTGCTGCACAGCGCCCTCGCGACCGCGGCCGCTGAACGGATCGACACCGAACACGCGGCACGGGTCCGGGAGCGCCTCGAGGACTTCCGGGCCGCGTCGTCCGGGCTCGCCAAGCAGCAGGCCGATGCGGTGCTGCACCGGACGATCATCGACGCGGCGGGCAACGACGTGCTCGCGGCGGTGCTCGCCGACCTCGAGGGCCAGGTGTCGATCGCGGCGCCCGCGCACCTCTGGGGTGTCGCCGACGGGATGGCCGCGATGGAGGACCGGGCGCTCCACGAGCACGAGGCGATCGTCGACGCGGTCTGCGGCGGGGACCCCGTCACCGCCGGGCAGCTCGCACGGCGGCACGTGGGGATCGACCTCGAGCTCCTGGAGCGGGCGATGCTGCGTGCCGGCCAGGTGCCGCGCGCCTGACCGGCGGAGCTGGGTGCTCGGCGGTCGCCCGACTGGGGTCGGCCGACCGGGGGTCGGCTGGCCCGGGGGTCGGCTGGCCCGGGGGTCGGCCGACCGGTGGGTCGGCCGACCGGTGGATCGGCCGACCGGTGGATCGGCCGACTGGTGGATCGGCCGACTGGTGCCTAGTGGCCCATCCCGAGGCCGCCGTCGACGGGGATGACCGCGCCCGAGATGTAGCCGGCACCGTCGCCCGCGAGGAACAGCGTGGCGTCCGCGACGTCGTCCACCGTGCCGTACCGCGACGCCGGGATCTGCTTCTTGAACTCCGCGACGAGCTCGTCCGGCAGCGCCGCGGTCATGTCGGTCTGGATGAACCCGGGGGCGACGACGTTCGCGGTGATGCCACGGGAGCCGAGCTCACGCGTGATCGACCGGGCCATCCCGACGAGGGCGGCCTTCGAGGACGCGTAGTTGACCTGCCCGACCTGGCCGTAGGCGCCGACCACGCTGGACATGAGCACGATGCGGCCGAACTTGGCCTTCATCATGCCCTTCGTGGCGCGCTTGACCACCCGGAACGTGCCCGTGAGGTTCGTGTCGATCACGCTCGTGAAGTCCTCCTCCGACATGCGGAGCAGCAGCTGGTCGTTCGTGATGCCGGCGTTGGCGACGAGGACCTCGATCGGACCGAGCTCGGCCTCGACCTGCGAGAAGGCGGAGTCGACGCTGGCGGTGTCCGTGATGTCCGCCTGGACCGTGAGTGCCCCCTCCGGTCCGCCCTGCCCGCTCCGGGAGGTGACGGCGACACGGTGGCCGGCTGCGACGAAGCGCTCGGCGAGGGCGTGGCCGATGCCGCGGTTGCCGCCGGTGACGAGGACGGTACGGGGGGTGCTCATGGTCGCTCCGTTCGGTGTGGGTGCACGGCGCGCCGGACCCGGACCGGGTCGGACACGCCCGGAAGAGCGTACCGGAGCCGATACGCGCACCGTGTCCGCGCGCGGCGGAACCGGTTCGGCCCCCACGGAGTTAGGCTTGCTCTCGGGCAGAGGAAAGAACATCGGATGAAGACGACGCACAGCATCACCACCCTCCCGGACTCTCCGGAGCAGGACCGTGCACATCGCCTGTCCCGGTACGTCTGGCAGATGGCCCTCCGCGTGGTCTTCTTCATCGGAGCGGTCGTCGTCTGGTCGATCTGGCACACGTGGCTCGCGGTCATCCCGATCGTGCTCGCCGGTGTGATCCCGTGGGTCGCCGTCATCATCGCGAACGCCGGCAGCCGCGCCGAGAGCGACATCGTGACGCCGGCCGGTGCGATCCAGCTGTACGACGCCGTGGACCCCCGACTCCGCGAACAGCAGGAGGACGCCCGGGCCGAGGCGTACCGTGCCGAGCAGGACCGACTGCGCGAGCAGGCGCAGGACGCGCAGGCCGAGTGGCAGCGGAGCGGCGACCGTTCCCGTGTCTGGGGACGGCGCTGATGGGGGCGACGTTCGACCTCGTCACCGAACCCGGCTCGACCCCCGTGTGCTCGCGCGCCGGCTGCGTGTCCACCGCCGCCTGGCGCGTGAACTGGCGGAACCCCCGGATCCACGCCATCGACCGCGTGAAGATCTGGGCGGCGTGTGACGAGCACCGGGACTTCCTCGCCGACTACCTGCGGTCCCGTTCCTTCCCGGTCCGGGTCACGGACATGCACGAGGACGTGGACCGACTCGACGACGAACGCGATCCGGCCGACGCCCCGAAGAACGACGTCGGTGCACGCGCAGCCGGTGACCGTCGGTGAGCCAGCAGTTCGACCCGACTTCCCGGTACGGCCGACGGCACGCGCAGAAGCTCGAGCGCGCCGCGGCAGCCTCGCCCGAGCGCGGCAGCGGGAGCGCCGTCGCCGAACGTGACCCCGACGAACCGTTCGTCGGCTGGCGGTTCGTCCGCAGCAGACGGTGGCTCGGCTACTTCGCCATCGCCGTGGCGTTCGCGATCGTGTGCACCCTGTTCGGCATGTGGCAGTGGGACCGCCGGAACGAGGCCGTGCGCCAGAACGAGCAGGTCGCGCAGAACTACGAGCACACCCCGGTGCCCCTCGACGAAGCCCTCCCGACGGCGTCCAGCTGGGACGACGCGAAGACCTGGCTCCGGGTCAGCGTGACCGGCCGCTACGACACCGCCGACCAGCTCCTCGTCCGAAACCGCGTGCACAACGGACAGCCCGGCTTCGAGGTCCTCACGCCCCTGGTCACCGCCGACGGCCGGGCCTTCATCGTCGACCGCGGCTGGGTCCCCACCGGCAACGCGCAGGACGCCCCCGACCACGTCCCCGCTCCCCCGTCCGGCGAGGTGACCGCGATAGTCCGCCTGCAGCAGAGCGAGCCGCGCATCCCCGGCCGCACCGACCCGGCGCACACCGACCAGGTGCAGTCGGTGACGCTGTCGGACGTCGACAAGAAGGTCGACACGCCGATCTACACGGGCGCGTACGGGCAGCTCGCCTCCGAGTCCCCCGCTCCGACCCAGGCGCGCCCGCTCGGCTGGGAGCGTCCGACCGCCGACACCGGCCTGCACCTCAGCTACTTCATCCAGTGGTTCATGTTCGCCGCGGGAGGGTTCGGGTTCCTCGCCTACCTGATGGTGCAGGAGTTCCGGAACCTCAACCAGGACGACCCCGAGGAGCGCGAGCGCGCCCTCGAGCGGCAGCGCCGCAAGGACGCGAAGCCGAAGTCGGACGCCCAGATCGAGGACGAGCTGCTCAACGCCGGCCGCTGACGCCCCGGCGGGCGGTGCGCGTTGCGCGCCGCGTCTCGGCTGCTCGCCGGGGTCGGCTGCTCGGCGGCGTCGGCGGCGCCGGCGCACCGTGCGCGCTCCGTCACCCCGTGCAAGCTTGCCCGCTCCGTGCCGCGCTGAAAGCGCGCACCCAGCGGCCAACGCCGCACCACACGGCGAGTCCCGCACCGTGCGAGGACTGCCGCAGCTCGCGAGAAGCGCCGCACCCGGCGGACGGGAGGCGCGGTGCCAACCCGCCCCGCGCCTGCAGACCGCACCGTGCGCGCCCCGTCGCCCCGTGCGAGCTTGCCCGCACCGTGCCGCGCTACAACCTCGCACCGAGCGGTCGACGCCGCACCAGACGGCGAGTCCCGCACCGTGCGAGGACTGCCGCAGCTCGCGAGAAGCGCCGCACCCTGCGGACGGGAGGCGCGGTGTCAGCCCGCCCCGCGCCTCCAGACCGCACCGAGCGCGGTCCGTCACCCCGTGCGCGCTTCCGCGCTCCGTGCCGCGCTACAAGGGCGCACCCAGCGGTCGACGCCGCACCAGACGGCCAATCCCGCACCGCGCCGACGGCTGCAGCGCAAGAAGCGCCACATCCGGCGGACGGGAGGCGCGGTGCCAGCCCGCCCCGCGCCTCCAGACCGCACCGAGCGCGGTCCGTCACCCCGTGCAAGCTTCCGCGCTCCGTGCCGCGCTGAAAGCGCGCACCCAGCGGCCAATGCCGCACCAGACGGCGAGATCCGCACCGTGCGAGGACTGCCGCAGCTCACAAGAAACGCCGCACCCGGCGGACGGGAGGCGCGGCGCCAACCCGCCCCGCGCCTCCAGACCGCACCGTGCGCGGTCCGTCCCCCGTGCGAGCTTCCGCGCTCCGTGCCGCGCTACAACCTCGCACCGAGCGGTCCACGCCGCACCAGGTGGCAAACGCCGCACCGTGCTCGCGCGAGCGCCCACCCGCGCCCGCACCGCGCGCGCACCGCGCGCGCCCGCTACGCGAGCTCGATGAGCTCCGCGTAGTCCTTGTTCCAGTGGTCCTCGGTGCCGTCCGGCAGCAGCAGGACGCGCTCCGGGTTGAGCGCCTCGACCGCGCCGGCGTCGTGCGACACGAGCACCACGGCACCCTCGTAGCCGGCGAGGGCGCCGAGGATCTCTTCGCGGGATGCCGGGTCGAGGTTGTTCGTCGGCTCGTCGAGCAGCAGCACGTTCGCGCCCGAGACGACGATCATCGCGAGCGACAACCGCGTCTTCTCGCCGCCGGAGAGGACGCCGGCCTTCTTGTAGCCGTCGTCGCCGGTGAACAGGAAGGAGCCGAGCACCCGCCGCGCCTCGGTCTCGTTGAGGTCGTTCGACGCCGACACCATGTTCTCGATGACGGTGCGGTTGACGTCGATGTTCTCGTGTTCCTGGGCGTAGTAGCCGATCCGGAGACCGTGCCCCGGGAGGATCTCGCCGGTGTCGGGCTGGTCCGCGCCCGCGAGGATCCGCAGCAGCGTCGTCTTGCCGGCACCGTTGAAGCCGAGGATGACGACGCGCGAGCCCCGGTCGATGGCGAGGTCCACGCCCGCGAAGATCTCGAGCGAGCCGTAGGACTTCGACAGCCCCTCGGCCATGAGCGGGGTGCGGCCGCACGGGGTCGGCGTGGGGAACCGCAGCTTCGCGACGCGGTCGACGGCGCGCTCGTCCTCGAGTCCGGCGAGGAGCTTCTCGGCACGCGCGACCATCTGGTGCGCCGCGGCGGCCTTCGTGGCCTTCGCGCCGAAGCGGGCGGCCTGGTCCTTGAGGGTCGCGGCCTTCTTCTCTGCGTTCGCGCGCTCCTTGCGGCGGCGCTCCTCGTCGGCGGCACGCTGGCGCTGGTACAGCTTCCACCCCATGTTGTAGACGTCGATCGACTGGCGGTTGGCGTCGAGGTAGAAGACGCGGTTGACGACCTCGTCGACGAGTTCGACGTCGTGGGAGATGACGATGACGCCGCCGGGGTAGGTCTTCAGGTGCTCGCGCAGCCAGATGATCGAGTCGGCGTCGAGGTGGTTCGTCGGCTCGTCGAGGATCATCGTCTCGGCGTCCGAGAACAGGATCCGGGCCAACTCGATGCGGCGACGCTGACCGCCCGACAGCGTCTTCAGCTGCTGGTCGAGGATGCGGTCCGGCAGCTTCAGGTTCGAGGCGATGGACGCTGCCTCGGCCTCGGCCGCGTAGCCACCGAGCGCGTTGAACTGGTCGTCGAGCCGGCTGTACCGACGCATCGCCTTCTCGGCGACGGCGGTGTCCGTGCTGGCCATGTCGAGCGTGGCCTGGCGGATGCCCTCGACGAGCTCGCCGAGCCCGCGGGCGTCGAGGATGCGCTTGCGGGCGGTGTCCTCCGGGTTGCCGGAGCGGGGGTCTTGCGGCAGGTAGCCGATCTCGCCGGAGCGGTCGATCTTGCCCCCGGTGGGCTGGGTCTCCCCCGCCAGGGCCTTGGTCATGGTGGTCTTCCCCGCGCCGTTCCGGCCGACGAGGCCGATCTTGTCCCCCTTCTCGACGCGGAAGGACACGTTCTCCATCAGGAGGCGAGCCCCGACGCGGATCTCGAGGTCGTGCACGGCAAGCACAGCAGACGTCCAATCAGTTGGTGGATGTGCACAACGGTGTGTGCGGGAGGTGCACCGCTACGCTGACGGGACCGATGGTCCCGAACGGGACCAGCAGTCCATTCTAGGAGAATCCATGACGAACGCCACCGGGTTCGCTCGCCGCACAGTCCTCGCCGACCGTCTGCGCACCCACGGTCTGGCCACCGATGTCGCCCTGATCGCCGGGGGTGCCCTGTTCACCGCCGGCATGGCGCAGCTCCAGGTGCCCATGTGGCCGGTGCCGATCACGGGCCAGACCCTGGCCGTCGTGCTCGTCGGGGCGACCCTCGGCGCGCGCCGCGGCTTCCTCTCGCTGCTGCTGTACGCGGTGGCGGGACTCGCCGGCGCACCGATCTTCGCCGAGCACACGGGCGGTCTCGCGGCCCTCGCGACGCCGAGCTTCGGCTACGTCATCGGCTTCGTCATCGCCGCGGCCGTCGTCGGACGCCTCGCCGAGCACCAGTGGGACCGCAAGGTCGGCCGTGCTGCGGTCGCCTTCACCCTCGCGAGCGCGATCCCCTTCGTGACGGGCCTGCCCTGGCTCGCGGTCGTCCTGGGTCAGCTCGGCGCGCCGAACGACCTGCAGTCGGTGCTCGCCGCCGGCCTGTACCCGTTCATCGTCGGCGGCATCGCCAAGGCCCTCATCGCCGCCGGCGTCCTGCCGCTGGCGTGGAAGCTGGTCGGCCGCCGCTGAATCCGCTGCTCGAAGGGCCCCGCACCGTCCGGTGTGGGGCCCTTCGACGTCCGCGGGGTGCGTGCGAGCGGGCAGGACACGCCGTCGGCCGCCCGCGCGGATCGGCAGACCACGCCGTCCGCCGCCCGCCGAGCGGGCAGGACACGCCGCGCGCCGCGCGCCGAGCGGGCGGAACCGGCCGCTCCACAGCGCCGAGCGTGACGTACTTCGCCCGCTCGGGGCGCGCCCGGGACCCGGCCACAGACGGACGGGAGGCGGGGGGGCCCCCCGCCCCCCCCCCCCCCGCCCGTCAGGGGGTCGCGACTAGATCGAGAACCCGAGCGCGCGCATCATCTCTCGCCCGTCGTCGGTGATCCGCTCCGGACCCCACGGCGGCATCCAGACCCAGTTGATCCGGAACGCGTCGACGATGCCGTCCAGCGCGTTCGCCGTGTCGCCCTCGATGACGTCCGTCAGCGGGCAGCCCGCACTCGTCAGCGTCATGCTGATGACGAGCGCGGTCGCCTCGTCGTCCCAGGCGAGGTCGTAGATGAGCCCGAGGTCGACGATGTTCACGCCGAGTTCCGGGTCCTGGACCTCCTTCAGGCCCTCGACGACCTCGTCGAACTTCTCCGGTGCGAGTGCGGTGATCATCAGGCCTGCGCCTCGGCGGCCGCGGCCTGCACGTAGCGGTCGTAGCCCTCGTTCTCGAGGCGCTCGGCGAGCTCCGGGCCACCCTGCTCGGCGACCTTGCCCGCGACGAACACGTGCACGAAGTCCGGCTTGATGTAGCGGAGGATCCGCGTGTAGTGCGTGATGAGCAGCACGCCGAGGCCGGTCGCGGCCTTGGCGCGGTTGACGCCCTCGGACACGATCTTCAGCGCGTCGACGTCGAGCCCGGAATCGGTCTCGTCGAGGACGGCGAACTTCGGCTTGAGGAGCTCGAGCTGCATGATCTCGTGGCGCTTCTTCTCGCCACCGGAGAAGCCTTCGTTGACGTTGCGCTCGGCGAAGGCCGAGTCCATCTTGAGGTCGGCCATCGACTGGCGGAGGTCCTTGACCCAGCTGCGGAGCGCGGGGGCCTCGCCGTCGATCGCGGTCTTCGCGGTGCGGAGGAAGTTCGACACCGTGACGCCCGGGATCTCGACCGGGTACTGCATCGCGAGGAACATGCCGGCGCGGGCACGCTCGTCAACGCTCATCGCGAGGACGTCCTCGCCGTCGAGCGTGATGGAGCCGCCGACGACGTTGTACCGCGGGTGGCCGGCGATCGTGTAGGCGAGGGTGGACTTGCCGGAGCCGTTCGGCCCCATAATCGCGTGGATCTCGCCCTCGTTGATGGTGAGGTCGACGCCCTTCAGGATCTCCTTGGTGCCCTGATCGGTGTCGATCGAGACCTGGAGGTCGCGGATTTCGAGAGTGGACATTGCGTTCCTTCGGTTGCAGCTGGTGCGCGGCGTCAGCCGCGGGACGTGTGTGGGGCCGGGGTCGGCCGGGACGGGAGCGGCTCAGTCGACCGGGACGGGGTCGTGCACGTCGACGTAGACGTCGCCGTCGCGGACCTCGACCCGGAAGACCGGGACGGGCTCGTAGGCGGGGAAGTTCTGCGGCTTGCCGGTGGCCAGCGAGAACCGGGACCCGTGGGCCCAGCACTCGAGCGTGTCGCCCTCGACGAACCCCTCGGCCAGGGAGATGTCCCCGTGCGTGCAGGTGTCGCCGATCGCGTGCACGGTGCCGGCGGAGTCCTTCACGATGGCGACCGCGGTGCCGTCGACCACGGCACGCATCGGGCTGTCCACCTGGATGTCCGCCTCGGAGCAGACCTTCGTCGACATCAGGCGGACGCCTCCGGTGCCGCGTCGGCGATGACCGAGCGGCCCTCGGCGAGCTCCTGCTCGACGGCGGCGATGAGGCGTTCCTCGAGCTCGGGCGCGCCGATCTTCTGGATGACCTCGACGAGGAAGCCGAGCACGACGAGACGACGCGCCTCTTCCTCGGGGATCCCGCGGGACTGCAGGTAGAACAGCTGCTCGTCGTCGAAGCGGCCGGTCGCACTCGCGTGGCCGGCACCCTCGATGTTGCCCGTCTCGATCTCGAGGTTCGGGATGCTGTCCGCGCGCGTTCCGTCGGTGAGGACGAGGTTGCGGTTCTGCTCGTACGAGTCCGTGCCGTCACCGGCACGGCCGATGAGCACGTCGCCGATCCACACCGTGTGGGCGCCCTGGCCCTGCAGCGCGCCCTTGTAGTTGACCCGACCGCGCGTGTTGGGCGCGTCGTGGTTCACGTAGACCTGCTGCTCGATGTACTGGCCGGCGTCGGCGAAGTAGACGCCGTACATCTCGGTGTCGGCGCCCTGCGCCCCGAGGTGCGTCGACGGGTTCACGCGGACGACCGCGCCGCCGAGCGACACCACGACGTGCTTGAGGAAGGCGTCACGGCCGACCTCGGCGAAGTGGGTCGACACGTGCACGGCGTCGTCGTCCCAGTCCTGCAGGGTGACGACGGTCAGGCGCGCGCCGTCGCGGGCGACGATCTCGACGTTCTCGCTGAGGAGTGCCGAACCGCGGTTGTCGAGCACGACGATGCCCTGTGCGTGCGCCTCGGCCGTGATGACCGTGTGCGCCGCGCGGGGCTGCGTGCCGAAGTCCGAGCGGGTGATCGTGATGAACTCGTGCGCCTCGGTCGCCGTGACCGTGACGGCGAGCACGGCGTCACGCGCGGTCCATGCTGCGGCCGCGGCGCGGTCCTCGGGCAGGCCGGCCGTGCCGACACGCGGGTCGTCGCTGCGGACCCACTCGACGTCGGCACCGTCGGACTGGCGGGCGAGGAACGGGTACGCGGAGCCGTCGAGCCCGCCGTCGAGCAGCGGCTGGAGCTTCGTGAGGGGTGCGAACTTCCAGTTCACCTCACGCCCGGTGACGGTCGGGAACGCGTCGATGTCGCCGGACTGCGGGCGCTCCGAACGGGTCTGGACGGGGACCTTGGCGTCCGGGGCGTCCCAGCCGCCGTCGGTGTGCGCGCCGGCGCCGTGCTGGGCCGGAGCCTGGGCGGCCGCGGACGGCTCGATCGGCTGGTCGATGTGGGGAGGGGTGGTGCTGGACATCTAGCCGACGGATCCTTCCATGCTCATCTCGATGAGCTTGTTGAGTTCGAGTGCGTACTCCATCGGGAGCTCGCGGGCGATCGGCTCGATGAAGCCGCGGACGATCATCGCCATCGCCTCGTCCTCGGGCATGCCGCGCGACATGAGGTAGAACAGCTGCTCCTCGCTCACGCGGGAGACGGTGGCCTCGTGGCCGAGCTGGACGTCGTCGACGCGGATGTCGATCGCCGGGTAGGTGTCCGACCGGCTGATCGTGTCGACGAGCAGCGCGTCGCACCGGACGGTGTTCGCCGCGTGGTGCGCGTTCGGGTCGACCCGGACCTCGCCGCGGTACCCGGCACGACCGCCGCCGCGGGCGATCGACTTCGACACGATCGAGGACGTCGTGTACGGCGCCATGTGGATCATCTTCGCGCCGGCGTCCTGGTGCTGACCGGGACCGGCGAAGGCGACCGACAGGGTCTCGCCCTTGGCGTGCTCGCCCGCGAGGTAGATCGACGGGTACTTCATCGTCACCTTGGAGCCGATGTTGCCGTCGATCCACTCCATCGTGGCGCCCTCGTGGGCGATCGCACGCTTGGTCACGAGGTTGTAGACGTTGTTCGACCAGTTCTGGATCGTCGTGTAGCGCACGCGGGCGTTCTTCTTCACGATGATCTCGACGACGGCCGAGTGCAGGGAGTCCGACTTGTAGATCGGCGCCGTGCAGCCCTCGATGTAGTGGACGTAGGAGTCCTCGTCCGCGATGATCAGCGTCCGCTCGAACTGCCCCATGTTCTCGGTGTTGATGCGGAAGTACGCCTGCAGCGGGATCTCGACGTGCACGCCCTTCGGGACGTAGACGAACGAGCCGCCCGACCACACGGCCGTGTTCAGCGCGGCGAACTTGTTGTCGCCGGCCGGGATCACGGTGCCGAAGTACTCCTCGAAGATCTCGGGGTGCTCGCGGAGCGCGGTGTCGGTGTCCATGAAGATGACACCCTGCTGCTCGAGGTCCTCACGGATCTGGTGGTAGACGACCTCGGACTCGTACTGCGCGGCGACGCCGGCGACGAGGCGCTGGCGCTCGGCCTCGGGGATGCCGAGCTTCTCGTACGTGGCGCGGATGTCCTCGGGGAGGTCCTCCCACGACTGCGCCTGCTTCTCGGTGGAGCGCACGAAGTACTTGATGTTGTCGAAGTCGATGCCGGTCAGGTCGGCACCCCACGTCGGCATCGGCTTGCGACCGAACAGCTGCAGGCCCTTGAGGCGGTTCTTGAGCATCCACTCGGGCTCGCCCTTGAGGTTCGAGATGTCGGTCACGACCTCCTCGGAGATGCCGCGGCGCGCGGAGGCGCCGGCCGAGTCGGAGTCGGACCAGCCGAACTCGTATTGGCCGAGCCCTTCGAGCTCGGGACGGTCGATGAGCACGTCGGACATGGTCTCCTCGTTTCCTTCTCGCGGCAGCGTTCTGGGTGTCAACCCGTGGCGTCTGGACGCCATTCCACCGCAGACCGCCGACAGGCGGCCACGGTGTTGCTCCCTCGCAACGTCGATGGTTCCACGCAGTCCTGGACGTGAGCGGCGATCTCGGACCTTTCGGAGCCGGCGCCTGCCTAGACTTGACTGCTGCTGAACCCTCGAATCCTACAGGTTCACTGCACGGAACAACAGGAAGGCACCACGCTCGTGACTCGCGTCGCATCCCCCGCCGACCAGGACGTCCGCGATGCGCGGTGGTGGTCGCTCCCCCGTGTCGTCGACCAGCGCGTCGTCGTCCTCGCCTGGGCGTCGTTCGTCGTCGAGGTGATCCTGATCGGCACCGGCGGTCTCGTGCGCCTCACCGCGTCCGGCCTCGGCTGCCCGACCTGGCCGAAGTGCACGGCGGACTCGCTCGTCTCGACGCCCGAGATGGGCGTGCACGGCGTCATCGAGTTCGGCAACCGACTGCTGACCTTCGTGCTCGTCATCGTCGCCATCGCGATGTTCCTGCTCGTCGTCCGGATGCGCCGCACCCGCCCCGAGCTGTTCTGGCTCGCGTTCGCCCAGGGCGCAGCGATCCCGGTGCAGGCCGTGATCGGCGGCATGAGCGTCTGGACGAACCTCAACCCCTTCGTCGTCGGACTGCACTTCGTGGTCTCGGCCGCGCTCACCTCCGTCACCGCCGCACTGGTCTACCGCGCGATGCGGGGCCCGCGCACCGGCGAGCGACTCGTCCCCGGCTGGTACACGGGCGTCGTCCGCGGCACGATCGCGGCCGTCGTCGTCACGGTGCTCGTCGGAATCCTCACCACGGGCAGCGGCCCGCACGCCGGAGCGGACGAGGCCGTCGACGGCGGCCGGCTGCACCGTACGGGCTTCGACCCGGCCGTGATGGAGCACCTGCACGCGGTGCCCGCCTACGTCCTGTTCGCGCTGACGCTCGTACTCGTCGTCGGTGCGGTCCGCCTGCGCCTGTCCAGCAAGTGGGCGCTGCTGCTCCTCGTCGTCGAGTTCGTCCAGATCGCCGTGGGGCTCACCCAGGCGCGCACGGGCCTGCCGGTCGGCCTGGTCGGGACGCACATGGTCCTCGCGGGGCTGCTGGTCGGCGCGATGACCGTCGTCACGCTCTCGACGCGCGGCACCGCCGGTCGCCAGGCCGTCCGCGAGCCGCTCGCGGGCTGACGCGCAGCGCACCGCACGCGGTCAATGACGCCCCACGAGTCGGATCGACTCGTGGGGCGTCGTTCGTTGCGCACGCATCCGATCAGGGCAGCACGGTGCGGTCATCGTCACCCCGTGACGGCCTGGAGGCGCGGTGCGGGCCCCACCGCGCCTCCCGGCCGTCGGTGGGTCGCGTCGACCACCGCACGTCGCGGCGTGCGCCCTGCCGGGCCGGACTCGGCCAGGGGCGAGTCGGGGCGACATCGTCGACGTCGTACGACAGCGACCTTGTCGCTCCACGTCGGCCGCACGACGACACCACCGCCCGCGCACGCACGCAACGAGCGACAACGTCGACGTCGTACGACAGCGACCTCGTCGCTCCACGTCGGCCGCACGACGACACCACCGCGCGCGCACGCAAGAAGCGACAACGTCGACGTCGTACGACAGCGGCCTTGTCGCTCCACGTCGGCCGCACGACGACACCGCCGCGCGAGCGCAACGAGCGACAACGTCGACGTCGTACGACAGCGGCCTTGTCGCTCCACGTCGGCTGCACGACGACACCACCGCGCGCGCGCAACGAGCGACAACGTCGACGTCGCACGACAGCGGTCTCGTCGCTCCACGTCGGCCGCACGACGACACCACCGCGCGCGCACCCGCAGCGGCGCTAGCGCGACCGAGCCTGCGCGACCGGCCCCCGCCCGCCCCGGGTCCGGCCCCGGCCCCGCCCCGCCAGCCCCGGGCTAGAAGGTGAAGACCTGCGGGAGCAGCGGGTCGATGCCCACCGCGATGAAGAGCAGCGTCAGGTACGTGATCGAGCTGTGGAAGACCCGCATCGGCTGCACGTGCTCGACGTGCTGGATCGCCCGCGAGTACAGCCGGTGCGACTCGACGACGAACCAGATGCCACCGGCCAACGCGACGACCGTGTAGAGCGGTCCCATGTGCGCCACGGGGACGAGCAGCAGCGAGCAGACGAGCGTCGCCCACGCGTACAGGACGACCTGCAGCCCGACGACGGTGCGCCCGCGGACCACGGCGAGCATCGGCACGTCGGCGGCGTCGTAGTCGTCGCGGTACTTCATCGACAACGGCCAGTAGTGCGGCGGCGTCCAGAGGAAGATCACCATGAAGAGGATGACCGGCGCCCAGCTCAGCGACCCGGTGACGCCCGCCCAGCCGATCAGCACCGGCATGCAGCCGGCCGAGCCGCCCCACACGATGTTCTGCGGCGTGCGGCGCTTGAGCCACAGCGTGTAGAGGAACACGTAGATGAGGATCGCGATGACGCTCAGCGCAGCGGCGAGCCAGTTCACCAGGAAGCCGAGGACGGCCGTCGACAGGATGCCGAGCACCCACGAGAACACGAGGGCCTCGCGGTCGGAGAGCTCACCGGTGACGAGCGGGCGGGTGCTCGTCCGCTTCATGAGGCGGTCGATGTCGCGGTCGATGTAGCAGTTGAAGGCCGAGGCGGACCCGGCGGACATGGCACCACCGAGCATCGTCCAGAACACGAGCCACAGGTCCGGCACCCCGCGCGCGGCGAGGAACATCGTCGGTGCCGTCGTGACGAGCAGCAGCTCCATGACCCGCGGCTTCGTCAGCGAGACGTACGCGCGCACCTTGCGGGACAGCGTCGAGCGGGGTCGATCGGTGTCGGGCCGGGTCACGGTGGCAGTCGGCAAGGGAACCTCAGTCTGTTCGCGTCAGCTCGCACGCTCGGTGGACGGCTCCGTCGTCGTCGGGGCGTGCGTCGGCCCGGAATGCTCACGGGTCTCCGACAGTTTACGTGATCGAGGCGCTGCGACGATGCCCCGCCCCGCCATCCGGACCGAAGTCGCCCACCGACACGCCCGGCCGACGGCGGGTCCCCGTGGCGACGAGTGAACAACCGGCGTCACCTGAACCCCTTCTGAGTGCATGGTCACTATGCTGGAGACGCCCTCCCGCAGTGCGTGCCCCGATGACGTCGGCCGCGAAGAGCCGGTCGGCCGCCGCGAGACGGCGACCTGACGAAGGCCCCGGGATGGCGATCATGTCCGTGCGATGGCACGAGCCCTCGCACATGTCGCATCAAGAAGGGTCAACATCCAAGTGGCTGAATTCACCTGGGACGCCATCGACAGGAAGGCCGTCGACACGGCCCGCGTACTCGCCGCCGACTCGGTCGAGGCCGCCGGCAACGGTCACCCCGGCACCGCGATGAGCCTCGCGCCGGTCGCCCACCTCCTCTTCCAGAAGGTGATGCGTCGCGACCCCAGCGACTCCACCTGGATCGGCCGCGACCGCTTCATCCTCTCTGCGGGCCACGCCTCGATCCTGCAGTACGTGCAGTTCTACCTGCACGGCTACGGCCTCGAGCTCGAGGACCTCCAGCACCTGCGCAAGTGGGGCTCGAAGACCCCGGGTCACCCGGAGTACGGCCACACCGACGGTGTCGAGATCACCACCGGCCCGCTCGGCCAGGGCCTCGCGTCCGCCGTGGGCTTCGGCTACGCGCAGCGCTTCGAGCGCGGTCTGTTCGACCCGGAGACCGCCGACGGCCAGTCGCCGTTCGACCACTTCACCTACGTGATCGCCGGTGACGGCGACATGCAGGAAGGCGTCACGAACGAGGCCGCCAGCCTCGCCGGCCGCCAGCAGCTCGGTCGCCTGGTCGTCTTCTACGACTCGAACCAGATCTCGATCGAGGACGACACCGACATCGCGTTCTCCGAGGACGTCGCGGCCCGCTACGAGGCCCTCGGCTGGCACGTCCAGCACGTCGACTGGAAGAAGACCGGCGAGTACTCCGAGGACGTCGAGGAGCTGTACCGCGCCGTCGAGGCCGCCAAGGCCGAGACGACCAAGCCGTCGCTCATCGTCCTCAAGACGATCATCGGCTGGCCGTCGCCGACCAAGCAGAACTCCGGCAAGATCCACGGCTCCGCCCTCGGCGGCGAGGAGCTCAAGGGCCTCAAGGAGGTGCTCGGCTTCGACCCCGAGCAGACCTTCCACGTCGACCCCGAGGTGCTCGAGTACACCCGCGGCGCCGTCGCCAAGGGCCAGGCCGAGCACGCCGAGTGGCAGCAGACCTTCGACGCGTGGGCCGCGGCCAACCCGGAGAAGAAGACGCTCCTCGACCGCATCAACGCTGGCGAGCTCCCCGAGGGCCTCGAAGAGGCGCTCCCGGTCTTCCCGACCGAGAAGGCCGTCTCGACCCGCGCCGCCTCCGGCAAGGTCATCAACGCCATCGCGCCGCTCATGCCCGAGTTCTGGGGCGGTTCGGCCGACCTCGCCGAGTCGAACCTGACCACGATCGAGGGCGCCAAGTCCTTCGGTCCGGCCGAGGCGTCGACCAAGACGTGGAGCACCGACCCGTACGGCCGCGTGCTGCACTTCGGCATCCGCGAGCACGCGATGGGCTCGATCCTGTCCGGCATCGTCCTGCACGGGAACACCCGCCCCTTCGGCGGCACGTTCCTCATCTTCAGCGACTACATGCGTCCGGCAGTCCGTCTCGCCGCGCTCATGCAGGCGCCGGCGATCTACGTCTGGACGCACGACTCCGTCGCCCTCGGCGAGGACGGCCCGACGCACCAGCCGATCGAGCAGCTCAGCGCCCTCCGCGCGATCCCGGGTCTGGACGTCGTCCGCCCGGCCGACGCCAACGAGGTCGCCTACGCCTGGCTCGAGATGCTCAAGCACAAGGACCGCCCGGCCGGCATCGCGCTGAGCCGTCAGAACCTCCCCGTCTTCGAGCGTGGCGAGGGCGAGGCCTCGGGTGAGACCTTCGCCTCGGCGAAGAACGTCGCCAAGGGCGCGTACATCCTGGCCGAGGCGCCGAACGGCACCCCGGACGTGATCCTCATCGCGACCGGCTCCGAGGTCCAGATCGCCGTCGACGCGCGCGAGCAGCTCAAGGGCGAGGGCATCAACGCCCGCGTCGTGAGCGCCCCGTCGCTCGAGTGGTTCCGCGCACAGTCCGAGAACTACCAGGACCAGGTCCTGCCGAAGGACGTCACCGCTCGCGTGTCGGTCGAGGCCGGCATCGCGATGAGCTGGCGCGACATCGTCGGCGACAAGGGCCGCAGCGTCTCGATCGAGCACTTCGGTGCCTCGGCCGACTACCAGACGCTCTTCAAGGAGTTCGGCTTCACGACGGAGCACGTCGTGGCCGCCGCGAAGGAATCCCTCGCGGCTTCCTGACCCGACAGGGCCGGGTCCGGTTCGCCGGATCCGGCCCTTCTTCCGGGAGGCGCGGCTCGGCCCCGCCCCGCGCCTGCCGGTTCCCCGAGACCCCGACACCACGGCCCCCGTCGCCACCGCGACGACGGCCAGTCGATGAAAGAAGAAGAGAAACACATGGCTGAGAACACCCCCACCGCCGCCCTCTCCGCGGTCGGCGTGAGCATCTGGCTCGACGACCTGTCCCGCGAACTGCTGGAGACCGGCAAGCTCGAGTCCCTCATCGCCGAGAAGAACGTCGTCGGCGTCACGACCAACCCGACGATCTTCGCCTCGGCCCTCGCCAAGGGCGAGCGCTACGACGCGCAGGTCAAGGAGCTCGCGGCCGCCGGCACCGAGCTGACCGACGCGATCTTCGAGATCACCACGCAGGACGTCGCGAACGCGTCCGACATCTTCAAGCCGATCTACGACTCGACCAAGGGCTTCGACGGCCGCGTGTCGATCGAGGTCGAGCCCGGCCTCGCGCACGACACCCAGAAGACCATCGAGCAGGCCAAGTTCCTGTTCGACAAGGTCGGCCGCGAGAACGTGCTCATCAAGATCCCGGCGACCGTCGAGGGCCTCGAGGCCATCACCGAGGTCATCGCCGCCGGCATCTCGGTCAACGTCACCCTGATCTTCTCGCTCGAGCGCTACCGCGCCGTCATCGACGCCTACCTCGGTGGTCTCGAGAAGGCCAAGGCCGCCGGCCACGACCTCTCGAAGATCCACTCGGTCGCGTCCTTCTTCGTGTCGCGCGTCGACTCCGAGATCGACAAGCGTCTCGACGCCGTCGGCACGGACGAGGCGAAGGCCCTCAAGTCGAAGGCCGGCATCGCGAACGCCCAGCTCGCGTACCAGGTCTGGACCGAGGCGTTCGCCTCCGAGCGCGCCCTCGGCCTGCTCGAGGCCGGCGCGAACACCCAGCGCCCGCTGTGGGCGTCGACCGGTGTCAAGGACCCGTCGCTGCCGGACACGCTCTACGTGACCGAGCTCGCCGCGCCGAGCACCGTCAACACCATGCCGGGCAAGACCCTCGACGCCACGTTCGACCACGGCGAGATCCACGGCGACGCCATCGCCGGCTCGTTCGACGAGGCGCAGCAGGTCCTCGACCAGATCGCCGCCCAGGGCATCAGCTACGACGACGTCGTGGCGCTGCTCGAGCGTGAGGGCGTCGACAAGTTCATCGTCTCGTGGGGCGAGCTCGTCGACACCGTCAAGACCGCGCTCGAGGGCGCCAAGGAGTGACGGTCTCCATCGCCACCAGCGGTGACGCGGCGCGGGCCATCGACCAGGTGGTCCCGCGTCTCGTCACCGACCTGGTGGCGTCGGGCATCACGGCCCAGGACCCCGAGCTCTGGGGTCCGGACGCCGAGGCCGAGGCGTCGAAGCGCCTCGGCTGGGTGGAGGCCGTCTCGGTCTCCCGCCCGCTCGTCGCCGAGGTCGCTGCCCTCCGCGAGTCGCTCCGTGCCGAGGGGGTCGACCACGTCGTCCTCGCCGGCATGGGCGGCTCGTCGCTCGCACCGGAGGTCATCACCCGGACCGCCGGTGTGCCGCTCACGGTCCTCGACTCCACCGACCCGGCACAGGTCCGGGCCGCTGTGGAGCACCAGCTGGACCGCACCGTGCTCGTCGTCTCCTCGAAGTCGGGTTCGACGCTCGAGACCGACTCGCAGCGCCGTGTGTACGAGCAGGCCTTCCGCGACGCCGGCATCGACCCGGCGAAGCGGATCGTCGTCGTCACCGACCCGGGCTCTCCGCTCGAGGCCGCGGCCATCGACGCCGGGTACCGCGTGTTCACCGCCGACCCGAACGTGGGCGGCCGCTACTCCGCGCTGACCGCGTTCGGCCTCGTGCCGTCCGGCCTCGCGGGCGCCGACATCGCGGAACTCCTCGACGAGGCCGACGCGATCTCCGCGCTCCTCGCGGTCGACATCGACGAGAACCCGGGCCTCGTGCTCGGCGCCGTCCTCGGTGGCACCGCCCCGCTGCGCTCCACGATCGGCATCGTCGCGGACGGCACCCACATCGTCGGCTTCGGCGACTGGGTGGAGCAGCTGATCGCCGAGTCGACCGGCAAGAGCGGGCGCGGCCTGCTGCCCGTCGTGCTCGACGTCGACTCCCCCGAGGTGACGGCCGGTCTGCCCGACCTGCAGGTGATCCGACTCGTCGGGTCCCGCGAGGACGAGCGCCACGTCGCCGACGGCGAGGTGGAGATCACCGGGACGCTCGGCGGCCAGTTCCTCGTGTGGGAGTACGCCGTGGCCGTCGCCGGTCGACTGCTCGGCATCGACCCGTTCGACCAGCCCGACGTCGAAGCGGCGAAGTCCGCCGCCCGTGCGCTCCTGGACGACCGTCCGGCCCCGACCGTGCCCGCGTTCACCGAGGACGGCACCGCCGTCCACGCGACCGAGGGCCTGGCGGTCGGGACCACGCTCGCCGAAGCCGTGACGCGCCTCCTGGACCACGTCGGCCCGACCGGCTACCTGGCCGTGCAGGCGTACGTCGACCGGACCGCGAACCCGGCCCTCGCGTCGCTGCGCGACGACCTGGCGGCGCGCACCGGCCGACCGGTCACGTTCGGCTACGGACCGCGCTTCCTGCACTCGACCGGCCAGTACCACAAGGGCGGCCCGGCGAACGGTGTGTTCCTGCAGATCGTGGCCGACGAGCCCGACGACCTCGCCATCCCCGGCCGTCCGTTCACGTTCGGCCAGCTCATCCAGGCCCAGGCCGCCGGCGACGCGAGTGTCCTCGCGCAGCACGGCCGCCCGGTCCTGACCCTCACGACGACGGACGTCGCCGCTGCCACCGCAGCACTGACCGCCGTCGTCACCCTCTGACTCTCGAAGGAGTTCACCGACTCATGTCACCGGTGGCAATCACCCCGGAGCACAACCCGCTCCGGCTGCCGACGGATCGTCGACTGAACCGGATCGCGGGACCCAGCACCCTCATCATCTTCGGCGTGACGGGCGACCTGTCCCGCAAGAAGCTGATGCCCGCGGTCTACGACCTGGCGAACCGAGGGCTCCTGCCCCCGGGGTTCGCCCTCGTCGGGTTCGCTCGGCGTGACTGGGAGGACCAAGACTTCTCCCAGCTCGTCCACGACGCGGTCCAGGAGCACTCGCGCACCCCGTTCGACGAGGACGTCTGGCGTCAGCTCGAACAGGGCATCCGGTTCGTCCAGGGATCGTTCGACGACCCCGAGGCGTTCCGCGAGCTCAAGCGCACCGTCGACACGCTCGACGCGGAGCGCGGGACGCTCGGCAACCACGCGTTCTACCTGTCCATCCCGCCGAAGATGTTCCCCGTGGTCACCGAGCAGCTCAAGCTGTCCGGCCTGACCGAGAGGCGCGAGGACTCGTGGAGCCGCGTGGTCGTCGAGAAGCCCTTCGGCTCCGACCTCCGCACGGCCCGCGAGCTGAACGCGATCGTCGAGAGCGTCTTCGCGCCGGACGACGTGTTCCGCATCGACCACTACCTCGGCAAGGAGACCGTCCAGAACCTCCTGACGCTCCGGTTCGCGAACCAGATGTACGAACCCATCTGGAACTCGAACTACGTCGACCACGTGCAGATCACGATGGCCGAGGACATCGGCGTCGCCGGGCGTGCCGCGTACTACGACGGCATCGGTGCGGCGCGCGACGTCATCCAGAACCACCTGCTGCAGCTCCTCGCGCTCACCGCGATGGAGGAGCCGGTCTCGTTCAAGGCCGCGGACCTCCGCGCCGAGAAGGAGAAGGTGCTCTCGGCGGTGCGCCTGCCCGAGGACCTGTCGACCGCCACCGCCCGCGGGCAGTACGCCGGCGGCTGGCAGGGCGGCGAGAAGGTGCTCGGCTTCCTCGAGGAAGCGGGCATGGACCCCGAGTCCGGCACCGAGACGTACGCGGCGATCAAGCTCGACATCGCGACCCGTCGGTGGCAGGGCGTCCCGTTCTACCTCCGCGCGGGCAAGCGGCTCGGTCGCCGCGTGACCGAGATCGCGATCGTCTTCAAGCGCGTCCCCGAGGACGTCTACGGCAACTCGCAGTCCCCGCTCGGTCAGAACGCGCTCGTCATCCGTGTGCAGCCGGACGAGGGCGTCACGCTCCGGTTCGGCTCGAAGGTCCCCGGCGTCGGCACCCAGGTGCGTGACGTGACGATGGACTTCGGGTACGGCCACGCGTTCACCGAGGCCTCGCCCGAGGCGTACGAGCGACTCATCCTCGACGTGCTCCTCGGCGACCCGCCCCTGTTCCCCCGTCACCAAGAGGTGGAACTGTCGTGGAAGATCCTCGACCCGATCGAGGAGTTCTGGGCCACGCAGGGCCAGCCCGAGCAGTACCGTCCCGGCACGTGGGGTCCGGCGTCCGCCGACGCCCTGCTCGCCCGCGACGGCCGGACCTGGAGGCGTCCATGAAGATCGACCTGCCGAACACCACGGTCTCGAAGATCCAGAAGAAGCTCGTCCACATCCGCGAGGAGGGCGGCGCCGTCGCCCTCGGTCGTGTCCTGACGCTCATCATCTCGACGGCCCTCGGCCACGAGGAAGAGGCGATCGAGGCCGCGAACGAGGCGTCGCGCGAGCACCCGATGCGCGTCATCATCGTGTCGAAGAACGACGGTGACACCAAGTCGCCGGGTCGCCTCGACGCGCAGATCCGGGTCGGGAGCGACGCCGGGGCGAGCGAGGTCATCGTCCTCCGCGCCTACGGCGAGACCGCGACCGACGAGGAGAGCCTCGTCACGGGGCTCCTGCTGCCGGACGCGCCCGTCGTGGCGTGGTGGCCGCAGACCGCTCCGGAGCAGCCCTCCGCCTCGGCCCTCGGCCGCATCGCCCAGCGCCGCATCACCGACGCGGCCGCGCAGAAGGACCCGAACGGTGCGATCGAGGCCCTCGGTGCCTCGTACGTGCCGGGCGACACGGACTTCGCGTGGACCCGCCTGACCCTGTGGCGGAACCAGCTCGCCGCGGCGCTCGACCAGCCGCCGTACGAGCCGATCACCGCCGTCGAGGTCTCGGGTGCGTACGACAGCCCGTCGACGATCATGCTCGCCGCGTGGCTGCAGCTGCAGCTCGAGGTGCCGGTCGCCGTCGTCACCTCGCCGCGTGCGACCGGCTCGAGCGGCATCCACGGCGTCAAGCTCGTCCGCGAGTCCGGCGCGATCGAGCTCGAGCGGTCCCTGGTGGACGTCGCGACGCTCTCGATGCCCGGACAGCCGACGCACGACCTGTCGCTGCCGCGCCGCAACCTGCGCGACTGCCTGGCCGAGGAACTCCGTAGACTCGACCCGGACGTCCTCTTCGGAGACGTCGTCAAGCACGGGGTCCCCCAGCTGCGCGAGTCGATCGCCGGCTGAGCAAGCCCCACACGACCGGTCGGACCGGCCGTCGCTCGTCCAGCGCGAGCGGCGGCCGGACCGGACGGCCGGACCGAAGGTGGTCGCACGACCGTTCGACCACCACGAACACGGGAGTCACGTGACCAACGAACGGCGGGTGCTGGTGCACCCGGACAAGCAGGCCCTCGGCGCTTCGGTCGCCGCACGCTTCATCACGAAGATCATCGACGTGCTCGACGAGCAGGAGCGCGCGGACATCGCCATCAGCGGTGGCTCGGTCTCGTCGCTCGTCCTC
The DNA here is from genome assembly GCF_047977705.1 of Curtobacterium sp. LFS084. NCBI lineage: Bacteria > Bacillati > Actinomycetota > Actinomycetes > Micrococcales > Microbacteriaceae > Curtobacterium > Curtobacterium sp. LFS084. The sequence continues at coordinate 168,789 of NZ_JBFPFM010000003.1, read as the reverse complement.
GCAGCGATCGGCCAGTCGCCGGCGCGTGAGAGCGTCGACTGGTCGAAGGTGCACGTGTGGTGGGTCGACGAGCGCTGGGTACCGGCGGGTGACGCCGATCGCAACATCACCGGCACGCAGACGGACTTCTTCGACCACGTCGACATCCCGGCGTCGAACATCCACCCGATCGCCGCCTCCGACGAGGGACTCTCGATCGAGGAGGCGGCGACGCGCTACGAGCAGGAACTGCACGCCGCCGCGCCGGACGACGCGATCGCGCCCCGGTTCGACATCACGCTCCTCGGCGTCGGCCCCGACGGCCACACCGCCTCGCTCTTCCCGGAGTTCCCGCAGCTCACCGTCACCGACCGCGTCGTGCTGCCGGTCGACGACTCCCCCAAGCCGCCGCCGCAGCGCCTGACCCTCACCTACCCGGCGATCAACGCGTCGCAGCGGGTCTGGGTCATCCTGTCCGGAGCCGAGAAGGCCTCGGTCCTCGGGCTCGCGCTCGCGGGTGCCTCGGTCGACGAGGTCCCGGTCGGTGGCGTGCAGGGTCGCAAGCGCACGGTGTTCTTCGTGGACCAGGACGCCGCTCGCGACGTCCCCGAGAACCTCATCGCGTCGACGTACTAGACGCGGTCCCCTGACGGACGGGAGGCCGCGGGCCCCCCGGCCCACCCCCACCCCCCCGGGGGGGGGGGCCGGCCCGCCGGCCCCCCCGCCTCCCGTCCGTTCGTGGGTGCGGCCCGTGCGGCCGGCCCGCCTCGTGGGGCTCGTGGGGTCGAGTGGGCGAAATACGTCCCGTTCGGCGTGCGCCGGCGGCGCATCCTGCCCGCTCACGGAACGCACGCGGCGTGTCCTGCCCGCTCGGGGCCCGCTCGGGGCCCGCTCGGGGCCCGCTCGGGGGCCGGTCGGCGCCCGCTCGGCGCCCGCGCGGCGCCGCTCGGCGCCCGCGCTGCACGTCCTGCGACCTCGGTCGCCCGCGGTCGGCGCCGGGCCGGTGGGCGCGCACCGCTGCCCACACGACGAAGGCCCCCGCACCGGATCGGTGCGGGAGCCTTCGGACGTCGTGTGCGACTACTTCGCGGTACCGCGACGCTGGCGGAGCTGCTGCAGCGCGTCCTCGAGGAGCTGGGCCGCCTCTTCTTCGGTGCGGCGCTCCTTCACGTACGCGAGGTGCGTCTTGTACGGCTCGGTCTTCGCGACGACGGGAGGGTTGTCCTTGTCGCGACCGGCCGGGAGCCCGGTCGACGGCGAGTCCACCGTCTCGGGGATCTCGTCATCGGGCAGGCCGGCGGCGAAGTACCGCACGACCTCGTTGCCGAGGGCGTCCCAGTACGAGATCGCCACACGCTCGGCCTGGACCCCGCGGTCCTGCTCCCCCATCGGACCCGCGCCGACGCGCGAACCCCGGATTGCACTGCCTCCGGTTGCCATGGATCAGCTCCCCGCCGTGAACTTGTTGATGAGACCGAGCACGATGATCGACACGATCCAGAGGAGACCGAGGATCACCGTGATGCGGTTGAGGTTTCGCTCGGCGACGCCGGACGCCCCGAGGTTGCTCGTCACGCCGCCGCCGAACATGTCGGAGAGGCCGCCACCGCGGCCCTTGTGCAGCAGGATGAGGAGCGTGAGCAGGAGGCTCGTTATCGCGAGCAGGACCTGCAGCACGACGGAGAGAATCGCCACGACGTACCTTTCGTGTCAGTCAGCCATCCGAGTATACCGGCCAGGTGGTCGGCCGAGGTGCCTCGGGCTGGGCGTGGCACAGGCCGGCCGCACCGTGGCGACCGGCCTGTGACCGGTGGATCAGAGTCCGACGTGCTGCCGGAAGCGCGCGATGGCCGCGAACTCCTGCACGTCGAGCGAGGCGCCGCCGACGAGCGCGCCGTCGATGTCGGGCTCGCGCAGGAAGCCGGCGATGTTGCCCGACTTCACCGAACCGCCGTAGAGGACGCGGGTCGCCGCAGCGGCCTCGTCCCCCCAGGCGGCGGCGATGCCACGGCGGATCGCCGCGCACTCGTCCTGCGCCTGCTCGGCGGTCGCGGCCTGGCCGGAGCCGATCGCCCAGACCGGCTCGTACGCCACGACGATCTCGGACGGCTGCACGGCGTCGAGGACGACCTGCAGCTGCTCGACCGGCACGACACCGGCTCCGCGCTCCTCGCGCTCCTCGCGCTGCTCACCCGTCTCGCCGACGCAGACCACCGGCACGAGGCCGTGCTTGACGGCGGCGGCGGTCTTCGCGGCGACCACCTCGTCGGTCTCACCGTGGACGGTGCGCCGCTCGGAGTGTCCGACGATGACGTACTGCGCGTCGAGCGCAGCCAGGAACGCACCCGACACGTCGCCGGTGTAGGCACCGGAGTCGTGCTGCGAGAGGTCCTGCGCGCCGAAGCGGATCGGGAGCTTGTCGGCCGAGATGAGCGTCTGCACGCTGCGGAGGTCGGTGAAGGGCGGGAACACCGCGACCTCGACGTCGTCGAAGTCGTGACGCGCGTCCTTCAGCGTCCAGGCGAGCTTCTGCACCGTGGCGATGGCCTGGAGGTGGTCCAGGTTCATCTTCCAGTTGCCGGCGATCAAGGGGGTGCGGTTCATGCTGCATCCTCCCCGGAGTTGCCGGCGATCAGCGGAGTACGGCTCATCGGGACCACCCCAGTGCTTCGAGACCGGGCAGCGACTTGCCCTCGAGGAACTCGAGGCTCGCTCCGCCACCGGTCGAGATGTGCCCGAACTGGTCGTCCGAGAACCCGAGCGACCGGACGGCCGCAGCGGAGTCGCCACCGCCGACCACACCGAGGCCGTCGACCTCGGTCAGGGCCGTGGCGACGGTCTTCGTGCCGGCGGCGAACGCCGGGAACTCGAACACGCCCATCGGGCCGTTCCAGAACACGGTCTTCGACGAGGACACCGCGGACGCGAACCGCGCCGCCGTCTCCGGGCCGATGTCGAGGCCGATGCCGTCCGCCCCGAAGGACGACGACTCGATCGCGTCGGCCGCCACCGTCTCGTGCGACGCGTCGGCCGCGAACCCGGACGCCACGACGACGTCCGTCGGCAGGTCGATCGTCACGCCGAGCTCCTTCGCCCGCGAGAGGTACTCGCGGACGACGTCGAGCTGGTCTTGCTCGAGCAGCGACTTCGCGACCCCGTGGCCCTGGGCCGCGAGGAACGTGAAGAGCATGCCGCCACCGATGCACAGGGTGTCGACCTGGGGCAGGAGGTGGTCGATCACGCCGAGCTTGTCGCTCACCTTGGACCCGCCGAGGACGACCGTGTACGGGCGCTCCGGGGAGGTGGTGAGGCGCTCGAGCACGCCGAGCTCGGCCTCGATGAGCGATCCCGCGGTCGACGGCAGTGCCGATGCGAGCTCGTAGACCGATGCCTGCTTGCGGTGCACGACCCCGAAGCCGTCGGAGACGAAGGCGTCGCCGAGGGCCGCGATGCGGTCCGCGAAGGCCTTCCGCACGTCGGCGTCCTTCGAGGTCTCCTCCGGGTTGAACCGGAGGTTCTCGAGCAGCAGGACGTCGCCGTCCTCGAGGTCCTCGGCGGCGGCGGTCGCCTCGTCGCCGACGGTCTCGCCGACGAACGTGACCGGCTTCCCGAGCAGCTCGGACAGCCGCTGGCCGACCGGTGCCAGCGAGAACTCCGGCTTCGGTTCGCCGTCCGGGCGACCGAGGTGGGAGATCACGATGACGCGGGCGCCCGCGGTGATCAGGGTGTCCAGGGTGGTCAGCGACGCCCGGACGCGGCCGTCGTCCGTGATCACGCCGTCCTTGAGCGGGACGTTGAGATCGCAGCGGACGACGACGCGCTTGCCGGCGAGGTCGCCGAGGTCCTCGAGGGTGCGGAGCGCCATGGGTTAGAGGCGCTCGCCCACGTACTCGGTGAGGTCGACGAGGCGGTTCGAGTAGCCCCACTCGTTGTCGTACCACGAGGTGATCTTCACGAGGCCGCCGATGACCTTGGTCAGGCCGGAGTCGTAGATCGAGGAGTGCGGGTCCGTGGTGATGTCGGTCGACACCAGCGGGTCCTCGCTGTAGAGCAGGATGCCCTTGAGGGGGCCTTCGGCGGCCTCCCTGTAGGCGGCGTTGATCTCGTCGACCGTGACCTCGGACTTGGTCTCGAGGGTGAGGTCGGTGATCGAACCGGTCGGGACCGGGACGCGGAGCGCGAAGCCGTCGAGCTTGCCGGCGAGCTCGGGCATGACCTGGCCGATGGCCTTGGCGGCACCGGTCGAGGTCGGCACGATGTTCAGCGCGGCGGCACGGGCACGACGCGGGTCCTTGTGCGGCCCGTCCTGCAGGTTCTGGTCGGCGGTGTAGGCGTGCACCGTCGTCATGAGGCCACGCTCGATGCCGAACTTGTCGTTGAACACCTTGGCGAGCGGCGCGAGGCTGTTCGTGGTGCAGGACGCGTTCGAGATGATGTTGTGGTTCGCCGGGTCGTACTGGTCCTCGTTCACGCCGAGCACGATGGTGACGTCGTCACCCGTGGCCGGGGCGGAGATGATGACCTTCTTGGCACCCGCGTCGATGTGCTTCTGCGCATCGGCGGCCTTGGTGAAGAAGCCGGTCGACTCGATGACGATGTCGACACCCAGCTCGCCCCAGGGGAGGTTGGCGGGGTCGCGCTCCGCGAGGACCTTGATCGCCTTGCCGTCGACGACGATGTTGTCGCCGTCGAGCTCGACGGACTTGCCGAGACGACCCGTGATCGAGTCGAACTTGAGCAGGTTCGCGAGGGCGGCGTTGTCGGTGAGGTCGTTCACGGCCACGATCTCGAGGTCGGAGCCCTTGGCGAGGGCCGCCCGGAAGAAGTTACGGCCGATGCGGCCGAAGCCGTTGATACCGATCTTGACGGTCAATGGATCTCCTGGTGGGTGTGGAGCGCCCAGGGGGCGCTGCTTTCGGAGTCGTGTGGCCCTTCGGGCCCACGTGTGGTGGACGATACGCCCCGTAACGTCGCCGTAACGACCCTAGCAGTCGGACACTGCGCGCCTGCGCGCGATGACGGTCCGTCCGGACGGTCGTGACGACCGCCCTGGACCACCCGCGAGACGGACGGGAGGGGGGGGGGGGGCCGGGGCCCCCCCCCCCCCCGCCCGCGCCGGGGCCGGCCCCCGGCCGGCCCCGCCGGGGGCCCCCGCCCCGCCCCCCCCCGGGCCCGGGGGGGGGGGGGGGGGCCGCGGGGCCCCCCCGCCTCCCGTCTCGGAACGTCTCGCGACCGCGATCAGGCCCCTTCGAGCTCCTCGGGGACACTCGCCTCGGTGCCGGGGATCCCGAGGTCCGACGCGCGCTTGTCGGCCATCGCGAGCAGGCGGCGGATGCGGCCGGCGATGGCGTCCTTCGTCATCGGCGGCTCGGCGTGCTGGCCGAGCTCGTCGAGCGACGCGTCGCGGTGCTCCAGACGGAGCGAGCCGGCGTACTTGAGGTGGTCCGGGACCTCGTCGCCGAGGATCTCGAGCGCACGCTCGACCCGGGCGCAGGCGGCGACGGCGGCCTGCGCCGAGCGGCGGAGGTTCGCGTCGTCGAAGTTGACGAGCCGGTTGGCGGTCGCGCGGACCTCGCGGCGCTGGCGCATCTCCTCCCAGTCGGCGGTGGTGCGCGCGGCACCCATCACGGTCAGCATCTGGCCGATGGCCTCGCCGTCGCGGATGACGACGCGGTGCACGCCCCGGACCTCGCGCCCCTTGGCGGCGATGCCGAGCCGCGACGCGGCGCCGACGAGCGCCATCGCGGCCTCGTTGCCCGGGCACGTGACCTCGAGCGCGGCCGCCCGACCGGGGTCGGTCAGCGAACCGGCGGCGAGGAACGCCCCGCGCCAGATCGCGGCGAGGTCCTCACGGTTGCCCGTGGTGAGGCGGTTCGGCAGCCCGCGGACCGGACGGCGACGGGCGTCCATGAGCCCCGTCTGCCGGGCGAGGGTCTCCCCCGCCTCGAGCACGCGCACGAGGTACCGGGTGCCACGACGGGCGGACGCGGACGACCCCACCGACGCCTCGCTCCGCACGCCGTACAGCTCGGCGAGGTCCTTGCGCACACGGTGCACGATGATCCGGGTGTCGAGTTCGACCTCGACCGCGATCCTGCCCGAGATGACGTGCAGGCCACCCGCGAACCGCAGGATGGTCGCGAGTTCGGCGGCGCGGACCGTGTTCCGGTTCACGACGACCCGGGCCAGTTCGTCCTTGACCTCGGCAGTCAACGGCACAGCATCATTCCTAACGTTTCTTCTGGTGGGGTCCGCGTGCCCGGCGCACGTCGTGTGGAGCGGCCGGAGGGACGGTCACTCTCGGCCGAGGTCTCGGTTCTTCACACGCACGGCGACGTCGGGCATCCCGCGGAGGAGGTTCGCCAGCTCGGCGACGATGGCGACCGAGCGGTGCTTGCCGCCGGTACAGCCGATGGCGATCGTAGCGTGTCTTTTGTTCTCGCGCTGGTACCCCTCGAACACCGGCTCGAGGACGTCGGCGTAGCGCTCGACGAACGAGCGGGCTCCGGGCTGCGCCAGGACGTAGTCGGAGACGGGTCGGTCGAGGCCCGTGTGCGGGCGGAGTTCCGGGACCCAGTACGGGTTCGGGAGGAACCGGACGTCGGCCACCATGTCGGCGTCCGCGGGCAGTCCGTACTTGAACCCGAAGCTCATCAGCGTCACCTGCACGCCGGTGAAGTGGTCCTCGGCGAACTGCTCGGTCACGGCGTTCGCGAGTTGGTGGATGTTCAGGTCGGACGTGTCGATGACGAGGTCCGATGCCTCGCGCAGTGCCGCGAGCCGACTGCGTTCGCGGCCGATGCCGTCGAGGAGCGTGTCCTCGCCCTGGAGCGGGTGGGGTCGCCGGACCTGCTCGAAGCGCCGCACCAGAACGGCGTCGGTGGCCTCGAGGAAGAGCACCCGGACCCGTGCCGACGCACTCTTGCGCACCTGTTCGACGGCCTGCTCGGGGTCGGTGAAGAACCGCCCGCCGCGGACGTCGACCACCGTGGCGATCTTCGGGATCTTCTCGCCGGCGCGGTCCGCGAGCTCGGTGAGCGGCGCGAGCATCTGCGTCGGGAGGTTGTCGACCACGTACCAGCCGAGGTCTTCGAGCGCCTTCCCCACCGTCGAACGACCGGCCCCGGACATGCCGGTGACGATGAGGATGTCGTGCTGCTGCGGCGATCGGGTCGGCGCTGGGTCGCTGTCGGTCATCTGGGAGTGGGCTCCGTCGTGGCGGCCCGGGCGCGTCGCCCGGGGAGGTCTCGGCTGCGGGACAAGGGTACCGCCCGGACGGGGGGCTCGGGGTGCGTCATCCGGTCGGGTGCGGTCGGTGCGGTGCGGTGCGATGCGTGCGGTCGGTGCGGTCCGTGCCGTCGGACCGGTCGGTGCGGTGCGTGGCGTTGGTCGGGCCCGACCGGTCCGTCCGGTGCGTGCGTCGTCCGTCCGGGAGGCGCGGTGCGCCTCATGCGGGCAGGTGCGGGCCGTCGTCGGTCACTTCGGGCAGGCGCGCCGTGCCGGGTGCGCTCGGCGCGTCCGCCATGGCGTCTCCGTCCACTCCGTCCGGTGCGCTCGTCGCCGGCGCGCTCGTCGGCGACCCGGCGTCGGCCGCTTCCGGCGCGCTCGTCGGCGACCCGGCGTCGGCCGCTTCCGGCGCGCTCGTGGGGGTCTGGGCGAGCTTGCTGACCACGGCCGCCGCCGTCGCCGGGCCGACGCCGTTCACCTCGCCGATCTCCGCCGCCGTGGCCTCGCGGAGCCGCGCCACCGATCCGAAGTGCTTCAGCAGGGCGTTCACGCGGGTGGGCCCGAGGCCGGGGATCTCGGACAGCCGCGACCGGACGTCGCGCTTGCGACGGGTCCGCTGGTGCGTGATCGCGAAGCGGTGCGCCTCGTCACGGATCCGTTGGATGAGGAACAGCGCCTCGGAGTTGCGCGGCAGGATCACCGGGAAGTCGTCGTCCGGCAGCCAGAGCTCCTCGAGCCGCTTCGCGATCCCGACGAGGGCGATGTCCCGCACGCCAGCCTCGTCCATCGCGCGCTTCGCCGCCTGCACCTGCGGTTGCCCGCCGTCGACGATCAGCAGCTGCGGCCGGTACGCGAAACGCTTGGTCGGCTTCGAGCCCTCGACCAGCTCGTCGCTCGTGACGTCGGGCACGTCCGGCAGTTCGGCGTCCTCGTCGAGGCGCGCGAGTCGCCGGGTCAGCACCTGGTACATGCTGTCGGTGTCGTCCGTGGTCTCGGCGATCGTGTACCGACGGTACTGGTCCTTGCGTGGCAGGCCGTCCTCGAACACGACCATCGACGCGACGACGTTCGTCCCCTGCAGGTGCGAGATGTCGTAGCATTCCATGCGGAGCGGTGCCTCGGTCATCCCGAGGGCGTCCTGGATGTCCGCCAGCGCCGCCGACCGGGTCGTGTAGTCGGCCGACCGCTTGGTCTTGTAGAGCATCAGCGCCTGCGCCGCGTTCTGCGCCGCCGTCCGGGCGAGCCCGGCACGGTCGCCACGCTGGGCGGTGCTGAGCTTCGTCCCACGGCCACCGCGGCGCTCGCTGAGCCACTGTTGCAGCGCGTCGGCGTCCTCGGGCAGCTCGGGCACGACCACCTCGCGCGGAGGCTCGTCGCCCGTCGCGTACTGCCCCTGCACGATCTGCTCGATGAGGTCGCCGGTCGAGATGTCGAGCTCCTTGTCCACCACCCACCCGCGTACACCGCGGATGCGCCCACCGCGGACCGAGAACAGCTGCACGGCCGCGGCGAGCTCGTCCTCGGAGATGCCGAACAGGTCGAGGTCGACCGAGTCGCGGAGCACGACCGCGGACTTCTCGAGCACTGCCTCGAGCGCGCCGACCTGGTCGCGGAACTTCGCCGCCTGCTCGTACTGCATCGCGTCGGCCGATGCGGCCATGCGCTGCCGGAGCTGGGTGATGACACGTCGGTCGTAGCTCGCCATGAAGCGGACGAACTCCTCGACCATCGCACGGTGCTCGGCGATCGTGACCTTCTGCGAGCACGGACCGCCGCACTTGCCGATCTGACCCGGGAAGCACGGCTTGCCGGTCTGCATCGCCTTCTTGTAGGACGAGTCCGAACAGGTGCGGATCGGGAAGACCTTGATCATCAGGTCGATCGTGTCGTGCACGGCCCAGATCTTCGGGTACGGCCCGAAGTACTTCGCGCCCTTGATCTTCCGGTTCCGGGTGACCATCACCCGAGGAGATTCCTCACCGAGGGTGATCGCCATGTACGGGTAGGACTTGTCGTCACGGAACTTGACGTTGAACGGCGGATCGAACTCCTTGATCCACGTGTACTCGAGCTGCAGCGCCTCGATCTCGGAGCCGACGGTGGTCCACTCGACGCTGCGTGCCGTGAGCACCATCCGCCGGGTGCGCTCGTGCAGCGTCGGCAGTGGGGCGAAGTAGTTGCTCAGCCGGGCACGGAGGTTCTTCGCCTTGCCGACGTAGAGCACCCGACCCGCTTCGTCACGCCAGCGGTAGACGCCCGGGTCGGTCGGGATCTCCCCCGCCTTCGGTCGCCAGGAGACGGTGTCCGCCACCTACCGCGCACCCGCCTTCTGCTTCGCCTTCGGACGCTTCTGCGTCGCGGTCCGGGCGCCGACGGCCTGCTCCTTGCCGACCCGCGCGTCCTGCGCGTCGAAGATCTCCTTGAGGAACACGCCGGTGTGGCTCTCGGGCACGTTCGCCACGTGCTCCGGCGTCCCGGTCGCGAGGACCGTGCCACCGCCCGAACCGCCTTCCGGCCCCATGTCGATGAGCCAGTCGGCCGACTTGATGACGTCGAGGTTGTGCTCGATCGTGATGACGGTGTTGCCCTTGTCGACGAGGCTCTGCAGCACGAGCAGGAGCTTCCGGACGTCCTCGAAGTGCAGACCGGTGGTCGGTTCGTCGAGCACGTAGACGGTGCGGCCGTTCGAGCGTCGCTGGAGCTCGGTCGCGAGCTTCACACGCTGCGCCTCACCGCCGGACAGGGTCGTCGCACTCTGGCCGAGGCGCACGTACCCGAGCCCGACATCGACCAGCGTCGCCATGTACCGGTGGATGGCGGAGATCGGCTCGAAGAACTCGGCCGCCTCGCTGATCGGCATGTCGAGGACCTCGGAGATGTCCTTGCCCTTGTAGTGCACCTGCAGCGTCTCGCGGTTGTAGCGGGCACCGCCACAGACCTCGCACGCGACGTAGACGTCCGGCAGGAAGTTCATCTCGATCTTGATCGTGCCGTCACCGGAGCAGTTCTCGCAGCGACCGCCCTTCACGTTGAAGCTGAAGCGACCGGGCTGGTAGCCACGCGCCTTCGCCTCGGGCGTCTCGGCGAAGAGCTGCCGGATGCGGTCGAAGACACCGGTGTAGGTCGCCGGGTTCGACCGCGGGGTCCGGCCGATCGGCGCCTGGTCGACGTGCACGACCTTGTCGAGCTGGTCGAGCCCCTTCACACGCGTGTGCTTCCCTGCGATGTGCCGTGCGCCGTTGAGCTGGTTGGCGAGCACCTTGTAGAGGATGTCGTTGACGAGCGTCGACTTGCCGGAGCCGCTCACCCCCGTGACCGCGGTGAAGACACCGAGCGGGAAGTCCGCGTCGATCGACTTGAGGTTGTTCGCCCGCGCACCCTGCACGCTGATCGTGCGCTTCAGGTTGACCTTCCGACGCTCGGCCGGCACCTCGATGGCGCGCCGACCGGCGAGGTAGTCGCCGGTGATCGAGTCGCGGTTCTCGATGATCCCCTCGTACGAACCGGAGTGCACGACGTTGCCGCCGTTCACACCGGCACCCGGACCGATGTCGACGACCCAGTCCGCCGTGCGGATGGTGTCCTCGTCGTGCTCGACGACGATGAGCGTGTTGCCGAGGTCCTTGAGCTTGACCAGGGTGTCGATGAGTCGGCGGTTGTCGCGCTGGTGCAGCCCGATGCTCGGCTCGTCGAGGACGTAGAGCACGCCCGTCAGACCGGAGCCGATCTGGGTCGCCAGGCGGATGCGCTGCGCCTCGCCACCGGAAAGACCACCGGCCCCGCGGGAGAGCGTCAGGTAGTTCAGACCGACCTCGAGCAGGAACTCGAGCCGCGCTCGGATCTCGCGCAGGACAGCCGCGGCGATGTGCGCCTCGCGCTCGGTCAACGTGAGGCTCTCCATGAAGCCGTAGGCGTTGTCGAGCGACATGTCCGTGACGTCAGCGATGGAACGGCCGTCGACCGTCACCGCCAGGACCTCGGGCTTCAGTCGCGTGCCGTCGCACACCGGGCAGGGCACCTCGCGCAGGTAGCCCTGGAAGCGCTGCCGCTGCGAGTCGGACTCGGCCTCGGCGAACTTGCGCTCGATGTACGGCATGACGCCCTCGAACCCGCTCGTGTACCGCATCTCGCGGCCGAACCGGTTGCGCCAGGAGACCGACACCTGGAAGTCCTTGCCCGTCAGGATCGCTGCCTGCACCGACGGGTCGAGGCTGCTCCACGGGGTGTCCAGGTCGAACCCGAGGTCCTTGCCGAGGCCCGCGAGGAGCTTCTCGAAGTACGAGTAGAGCCCGCTCGTCCCGGTCCACGGCAGCAGCACGCCGTCGCGCAGGGACGCCTCGGGGTCGCCGAGGACCAGGTCCGGGTCGACCGACATCCGGGTCCCGAGGCCGGAGCACTCGGGGCACGCACCGAACGGCGCGTTGAACGAGAAGGTCCGGGGCTCGATCTCGGTGAGCGCCAGCGGGTGGTTGTTCGGGCAGGACAGGTTCTCGGAGTACGTCCGGACCGCACCGGGCCCCTCGACGTCGACGAGGTCGATCGCGACCGTACCGTCGGTCAGCCGCAGTGCGGTCTCGAGCGAGTCGGTCAGACGCCCGAGGATGTCCTCGTTGGCGACGAGACGGTCCACGATCACCGAGATGTCGTGCTTGACCTGCTTCTTGAGCTTGGGCGGGTCGCTGAGCTGGATGCGCTCCCCGTCGACGATCGCGCGGGCGTAGCCGGACGCCGCGAGCTCCTGGAAGAGGTCGACGAACTCGCCCTTCTTCTTCGAGATCACGGGCGCGAGCACCTGGAAGCGCGTCCCCGACTCGAACTCCATGAGCTGATCGGCGATCTGCTGCACGCTCTGCTTGCTGATGACCTCGCCGCACACGGGGCAGTGCGGCACGCCGATGCGCGCCCAGAGCAGGCGCATGTAGTCGTAGACCTCGGTGATGGTGCCGACGGTCGACCGCGGGTTGCGGTTCGTCGACTTCTGGTCGATCGACACCGCGGGCGAGAGCCCCTCGATGAAGTCGACGTCCGGCCGGTCGACCTGGCCGAGGAACTGCCGGGCGTAGGCGGACAGCGACTCGACGTAGCGGCGCTGCCCCTCGGCGAAGATCGTGTCGAACGCGAGCGACGACTTGCCGGATCCGGACAGGCCCGTGAACACGACGAGCGAATCGCGTGGGATCTCGAGGTCGACGTCGCGCAGGTTGTGCACACGTGCACCACGGACGCTGAGCGTCGAGGTACTGTGCGGGGCCGTCCCGCCGGGGATGTGGAGGTCTGCGAGCTCGCCGAAGGCGTTCCGGCCCGACGTCGAGGTTCCGCGGTCAGAGGTGATGGTCATCGTCGTCGATTCTACGAAGCGGGACCGACATTCGGCCGCGATGGACGGTCAGACGAGTGCGTCGAGAGCGAACGCGACCCCCGCGGCGCGCTCGCTGGCGGCCCAGAGTCGGGCGGCCTCGGTGCGGTCGTGGGCCCGTGGCTCGGCGCGGACGACCGTCGCCGCACCCCGGAGCTGCATCCAGCCGGACGGTCCCCAGTACTCGCCGGAGCGGACGTCGTCCGCCACGGCAGCGTGCACGAGCGGGTCGGCGCCGGCGTCCTTGCCCTGTGCGTACAGGCGCTGCGCCGGACGGGTCCACGCCGGCTCGGAGCGGGACGACGCGACGTCCGGCCGCTCGGGCGAGAGCAGGTCGAGCGAGAAGCCCGGGTGCGCGACGACACTTGCCACCGAAGAGCCCGCATCCGCCAGTCGCTCGGCCAGCTCGAAGCCGAACAGCATGACCGCGAGCTTGCTCCGGCCGTACTGGCGGTAGCTCGAGTAGTGGCGCGCGCCGAGTGGATCCGTCGGATCGAATCGCGCCCAGCGGTGCGCGATCGAGCCGAGGTGCACCACCCGTCCGGCACGGCGTTCCAGCAGCGGGAGGGTCAGGGCCGTCCACGCGAAGTGCCCGAGGTGGTTCGTGCCCACCTGGAGCTCGGTCCCCTGCGCGGTCCGCTGCATCGTGCTCGCGCCGACCACGCCGGCGTTGTTGACGACCGCGTCGACGCCGTCCGGCTGCAGGTGCGCGAGCTCGTCGGCTGCGGCACGCACGCTGTCGAGGTCCGCCAGGTCGAGGTGCACGTGCGCGAGGTCGGCGCCGTCCACGTGTCGCCGGATGCTCCGTTCGGCGGCTGCGGCGCGCGAGCTGTCCCGGGTCGCCAGCACGACGCGGTGTCCGGCCGCGGCGAGCTGCTCGGCCGCGAAGTACCCGAGGCCGGCGCTCGCCCCCGTGACGACGACGGTCCGCGACGGCCCCGGGACCGTCGCCCCGACGTCAGTTGACATGTCCGGCGGACTCCATCTGCCGCAGCGCCTTCTTGAGGTCCTGGACCTCGTCGCGGAGTCGCGCCGCCAGCTCGAACTTCAGCTCGGCGGCGGCCTGCAGCATCTGCTCGTTGAGGTCCCCGATGGTGGCCTCGAGCTGGGTCGCCCCTTCGCCGGCGATGCCGGTCCGCTTGAGGTTCGGCGTCGGGGAGCGTCGACCGTCCGCACCAGGCCGACCCTCGAGCAGCGCCTTGGTGTCGTCGTTCTCCCGCGCCAGGATCTCCGTGATGTCGGCGATCTTCTTGCGCAGGGGCTGGGGGTCGATGCCGCGCTCGAGGTTGTACGCCACCTGCTTCTCGCGGCGGCGGTCGGTCTCCTCGATCGCGGTCTTCATCGAGTCGGTCATCTTGTCGGCGTACATCAGCACCTGACCCGACACGTTGCGGGCGGCGCGACCGATCGTCTGGATGAGCGAGGTCGACGAGCGCAGGAAGCCTTCCTTGTCGGCGTCGAGGATCGCGACGAGCGACACCTCGGGCAGGTCGAGCCCCTCGCGCAGCAGGTTGATGCCGACGAGCACGTCGTAGACGCCCTGGCGCAGCTCGGTGAGCAGTTCGACGCGCTTCAGGGTGTCCACGTCGGAGTGGAGGTACCGGACGCGGACCCCCGCGTTGCCGAGGAAGTCGGTGAGCTCCTCGGCCATGCGCTTCGTGAGCGTGGTGACCAGGACGCGCTCGTCCTTCTCGACGCGCTGCTTGATCTCCTCGAGCAGGTCGTCGATCTGGCCGTCACTCGGCTTCACGACGATCTCGGGGTCGACCAGGCCGGTCGGGCGGATGATCTGCTCGACCACGCTGTCGGTCACGCCGAGTTCGTACCGACCCGGCGTCGCTGACAGGTAGACCTTCTGGCCGGAGCGCTCGAGGAACTCCTCCCACCGAAGCGGTCGGTTGTCGAGGGCGCTCGGCAGTCGGAAGCCGTGCTCGACGAGGGTGCGCTTGCGTGACGCGTCGCCCTCGTACATCGCGCCGATCTGCGGCACGGTCACGTGCGACTCGTCGATCACGATGAGCAGGTCGTCCGGGAAGAAGTCGAGCAGGCAGTGCGGCGGCTCCCCCGCGGCGCGGCCGTCCATGTGGCGGGAGTAGTTCTCGATGCCCGAGCAGAAGCCGATCTGCTCCATCATCTCGATGTCGAACGTGGTCCGCATCCGCAGGCGCTGGGCCTCGAGCAGCTTGCCCTGGCCCTCGAGCTCGGTCAGCCGCTCGGCGAGCTCGTCCTTGATCGTGGCGATCGCGCGGTGCATGACCTCGGTGTCGGCGACGTAGTGCGACGCCGGGAAGATCGACACCGCGGGCATGTCCTCGATCACGTTGCCGGTCAGCGGGTGCAGGTACGAGAGCGCCTCGACCTCGTCTCCGAACATCTCGATGCGGATCGCGTGTTCCTCGTACATCGGGATGATCTCGAGGGTGTCGCCACGGACCCGGAAGGTGC
Source organism: Curtobacterium sp. LFS084 (assembly GCF_047977705.1). NCBI lineage: Bacteria > Bacillati > Actinomycetota > Actinomycetes > Micrococcales > Microbacteriaceae > Curtobacterium > Curtobacterium sp. LFS084. The sequence continues at coordinate 153,782 of NZ_JBFPFM010000003.1, read as the reverse complement.
CGCGCGCGAAGTCGACGTCGTTGCGCTGGTACTGCATCGAGACGAACTTGCGGACGAGCTGGTCGCGCGAGATCGTCTGGCCGACGTGGAGCGCGACCGAGGCGTTCATGTACTGTTCCGGCGTCCCGAGGCCGTAGATGCACGACACCGTCGACACCACGACGACGTCGCGCCGGCTGAGCAGGGAGTTGGTCGTCGAGTGTCGCAGCCGCTCGACCTCGGCGTTGACGGACGAGTCCTTCTCGATGAAGGTGTCGGTCTGCGGGACGTACGCCTCGGGCTGGTAGTAGTCGTAGTACGAGACGAAGTACTCGACCGCGTTGTTCGGCAGCAGGCTCCGGAACTCGTTCGCGAGCTGTGCCGCGAGGGTCTTGTTGTGTGCGAGAACCAGCGTCGGGCGCTGCACCTGCTCGATGAGCCAGGCGGTCGTCGCCGACTTGCCGGTACCGGTCGCACCGAGCAGCACGACGTCCGTCTCACCGGCGTTGATGCGGCCGGCGAGCTCGGCGATCGCCGCGGGCTGGTCGCCGCTCGGCGAGTACTCGCTGATGACCTCGAACGGGCGGACCGCGCGCGTGGGCTCGATTGACACTGCCATGCCGACAACGCTAGTCGGCACCCCTGACACCGGAGCCGACTGCTCGCCGTCGGCGTATCGTCCAGGCCAGGCTGGCTCAAAGACCGCTGATAGGGATCCGGCATAGCCTCCGATCCGTTCAGCAACCCGAATCGCTCTCACTCCCCTGGAGAGGCCCCATGACGACGGCGACCCCCGCCGCACCGACGAAGGGCACCCCGTTCCGCGGACGCATCCGCGGACGAGTGCTCATCCTCCTCTGCTTCATGTACGCGATCTCGTACATCGACCGCACCAACATCTCGACCGCGCTCCCGCACATCACCGAGGACTTCGGCTTCAACGAGACGACCGCCGGACTCATCGTCTCGGCGTTCGCGCTCCCCTACGCACTGCTCCAGGTGTTCGGCGGAACGATCGCCGAGAAGTTCGGACCGCGGAAGGCCCTCTTCGTCATCACCGTCGTCTGGGGCGTCGCGACCCTGTGGACCGGTTTCTCGGTCGGGTTCTGGACCCTCTTCGCCGCCCGCGCGCTCCTCGGTCTCAGCGAGGCCGCCGCGTTCCCCGCCGCCACCCAGGCGATGAGCCGGTGGATCCCCCGCGACCGCAACGGCTTCGCGCAGGGCGTCGTGCACTCGGCCGCCCGCCTCGGCAACGCGCTCGCGCCGCTCCTGGTCGCGTGGGTGATCGGTGCGACCGGCAGCTGGCGGTGGGCGTTCTTCGCGACCGCCGTGCTGAGCATCGCGTGGGCCGTCGTCTGGTTCGTCTGGTTCCGCGACAAGCCCGAGGACACCGCCGGCATCCGGCAGGTCGAACTCGACGAGCTCCCGCCCGTCGAGACCCGCGCCACGCGCCCGCCCGTCCCGTGGCGCACGCTCGCGCGCCAGATCCTGCCGGTGACCTTCGTCGACTTCGGCTACGGCTGGGTGCTCTGGGTGTTCCTCACCTGGATCCCCACCTTCCTCAGCTCCACCTACGGTCTGCCGATCAGCCAGTTCGCACTCTTCACCACGCTCGTGCTGCTCGCCGGGGTCGTCGGCGACACCGTCGGCGGCATGCTCAGCGACCGCATCATCCACCGCGGCGGCGACAGCCGGAACGCCCGCAGGATCGTCCTCGTCACCGGACTCGGAGGCTCGCTCATCTGCCTCGTCCCGCTGGTCATCGGGCAGGGCCTCGTCGTCGCCACGATCTCGCTCGCGCTGTCGTTCTTCTTCCTCGAGCTCTGCAACGCCAACCTCTGGGCGATCCCGATGGACGTCGCGCCGCAGTGGTCCGGGACGGCCTCGGGGTTCATGAACACCGGGTTCGGCATCGCCGGCGTGATCTCGCCGATCGTCTTCGGCGCGCTGATCGACGCCTCGGGGTGGCAGCTCCCGTTCGCGCTGTCCTGCGCCCTCCTCGCCGCGGCGGCGGTCGTCGCCTGGTACATGAAGCCGAAGCGCCTCACGATGACGGACGGCGTCCTCGAGATCGGCGTCCCGAAGGCCGAGCAGCACACCGCCTGACCGCCGCAGGGGCGGGCCCCCACCCCGCCCCGCCTGGTCCCGCCCTGCCTGGCCCGCCCTGGGCGGCCCCGCCCGCGCACGGTGCGCCGTCCGTCAACCCGTGCGACGTTGCACGCTCCGTGCGCCACTGCAACCCCGCACCCAGCGCGCAGCACCGCACGCGGTCACGAGACCCGCACGGTGCGGACGGGAGGCGCGGCGCCAGCCCGCCCCGTCCCTCCCGTCCGCCAGCACGCACGACGTGACGCGCGATGCCAGCCCGCCCCGTCCCTCCCGACCGCCACCACGCACGACGGGAGCCGCGGTGCCAGCCCGCCCCGCCCCTCCCGTCCGGCAAGCCGACCGGCCAGCGCACGGTGCGCCGTCCGTCAACCCGTGCGACGTTGCACGCTCCGTGCCCCGCCACAACCCCGCACCCAGCGCGCCGCACCGCACCCGGTCACGAGACCCGCACGGTGCGGACGGGAGGCACGGCGCCAGCCCGCCCCGTCCCTCCCGACCGCCACCCGCACGGCGGGAGCCGCGGCGCCAGCCCGCCCCGCGCGTCGCGTCCGGCCAGCCGACCGGCCAGCGCACGGTGCGCCGTCCGTCAACCCGTGCGACGTTGCACGCTCCGTGCACCACTGCAACCCCGCACCCAGCAAACACCACCGCACACGGTCACGACGCCCGCACCGTGCGGACGGGAGGCACGGCGCCAGCCCGCCCCGTCCCTCCCGACCGCCACCCGCCCGGCGGAAGCCGCGGTGCCAGCCCGCCCCGCGCCTCCCGTCCGGCCAGCCGACCGGCCAGCGCACGGTGCGCCGTCCGTCAACCCGTGCGACGTTCCACGCTCCGTGCGCCGCAACAACGCCGCACCCAGCGCGCAGCACCGCACCACGCCGCGGACCCAGCACGGTGCGCACGCGCACCCGCCGCGCGCAACACAGCCCGGCAGCGTCGCCGTCGAGGCCGCACTCAGCGGGTCGGACGCCTCCCGACGTCGTCCGTCTCCCCCACGAGCGCATCGTCCGGCTCCACCGGCTCCACCGGCTCCACCGGCTCCACCTGCTGGACGGCCGACTCGGACGAACCCGACCCGCCAGCGGCCGGAACGCCCCCTCTGGTTCCGACCCCGCGCCGAGCACCCGCCTCCCGTCTCCGCGCCCGCGCCGCCCGCTGCCCACGCGACGCCAGCGACGGCCGCCCGGTCAGGGGCACGCTCAGCGGCGTCCACCGGAACAGCTCCGTGACGAGGACCGACAGCAGGAGCACCAGCACGTACGTGACGAGCGTCAACCACGGCTTCGGGACGACCCGCTCGAGCACGCTGTCGCCGTAGAGCAGGATCCAGATCGCGAACGGGTGACTCAGGAAGATGCCGAACGACCGGTCCGAGCCGTAGTCGACCACGCGCGCGAGCGGGCTGCCGGGTCGACGCCGATCAGCCCACCGGGCGCCGATGGCCAGGAACCCGACGAACACGGCGCTGCTCCAGATCACCTGGATCGGCTGCAGCGGGGTCCCCGCGGCGTAGAGCGACTGTCCGAGACCGACCTGCAGCGCCCAGACGCCGAGTGTGAGGGCACCGACGCCCGCGAAGCCCCAGAGGACGGCGCGGCGGTGCACCCGGATGAACCGGAGGAAGGCGTCGGCGTGGTCGGCGGCGATCGCCCCCGAGACGATGAAGAAGACGTACGAGAAGAAGAACTGCTTCTGGTAGCCCTGCATCCACGCGTCGCTGGCCGGGAAGTACTTGTACCCGGCGAAGACGACGAGCTGGACAACGAGCGTCACGACGAGGACGGCGACGTGGTGCCCGCGCGTCCGCCGCACGAGCCACGCGATCACGGGCAGCAGCAGGTACACCTGCATGGTCACGAGCAGGAAGTACAGGTGGTACCAGGAGACGCCGGTGACGATGCCCTCGGCGTAGGTGCGCACGAGGTCGGGGACGTCGCCGCGGCGGGTGGCGCTCAGGAGCCAGGACGCCGCCACGTAGACGAACGACCACGCCAGGTAGGGCACGCCGACGAGCAGGAAGCGCTTGGGCCAGAACTGCGCCATCGGCCGGGGGCGCAGCGTGTAGCTGTACACGAGGACGAAGGCCGTGAGCGAGAAGAACACGAGCCGGGTGAAGTGGAGCAGGCCGAGCAGCGCGTTCAGCGGCACGTCGTCGGCGGCGACCGTGTGGCTGGTCGTGTGCACGCCGATGACGCAGGCGAAGGTCAGGATCCGCAGGACGTCGACCTCGTAGAGGTGCCGGGGCTTCCCCTCGGCGGTGCGGGTCGGCGTCTGCACGGCGCGCGAGGACGCCGGGGCGGCGCCCCCGGACACAGCGGCAGCACGCGGCACAGAGGCACTGCCGGTCACGGCTGCTCGGCCATCGTCCGCACCTTCGCCCGCTGGACCTTGCCGGTCGGCGCCCGCGGCAGGTCGGGCACCACGACGATCTCGACCGGGCGTCGGAACCGGGTGAGCCGGGCCTCGGCGCGCGCCGTGAGGTCGGCGACCAGGGCATCGGCGTCCACGACCTCGTCCGGCTGCGGGATCACGTACGCGATCGGCACCGCGCCCAGGACGTCGTGCGGCCGCCCGACGACCACGGCCTCGAGCACGCGGTCGTCCCCGAGCAGCACGTCCTCGACCTCGGACGGGTAGACCTTCTCGCCCCCACGGTTGATGACGTCGTCGGAGCGTCCGGCGAGCGAGACCGAGCCGTCCGCCGAGACCGAGCCCACGTCGCCCGTGCTCAGCCAGCCGTCCGCGTCGAACCGTTCGGCCGCGCGCCCGAAGAGGTACCGGTGCACGATGCCCGCGCCGCGGATCCAGAGAGCACCGACCTCGTCGGCGGGCAGCACGGAGCCGTCCTCGCCCCGGACCTGCACCTCGGACCCGACGGGCACACCGACGGTCCCGACCCGCGCCGGAGCGTCGAGCGGGGTCGCGGTGATCTGCGACGCCCCCTCGGTCATCCCCCAGCTGACGACGAGCGGCACGTCCCCGAGGGCCTGCCGCACCGGGTCCGGCAGCGGTGCGGAGGCACTCCGGACGAACCGGAGCCCCGCGGGGAAGTCGAGCGGACCGGTCTTCGCGAGGACGGCGAGGATCGCGGGCACGGCGTTGAGCCACGTGATCCGACGCTCGGCGAGGAGCTCCCAGAACCCGGTCCGGCGGAACCGTCGATCGACCACCAGGGTCGCACCGGCGACGAGGGTGGCGAGCAGCCCCACGACCTCGGCGTTGACGTGGAAGAGCGGGAGCGAGTTGAACCCGCGGTCCTCGGGGGTGAGCCGGTTGTGCCGCGCGACCGCGCGGGCGACGAACAGCAGCTGCGACTCGGGCAGCTCGACACCCTTCGGGGTCCCGGTGGAGCCGGAGGTGAACAGCACGACCGACCCCTCGCCGGGTGCGTCCGGGCTGACCGTCGGTAGGTCGCCGTCGCGCACGCCGGCCGGGAGGAACGTGGCCGCGTCGATCCCGCTCGCGGGCGCGCCCGGGATGGTCGCGTCCACGGCACGGTCGGTCACCACGATTGAGGCGCCGCCGATCAGGTCGGCGAGACGGCCCGGTTCCGTGGTCGGCTGCCCGGTGTCGACGGGGATCGCCCGACGCCCGGTCGCGAGGGCGGCGAGGTGCACGACGGCGAAGGAGAGCGGGTCGCCGAGGTCGACGAGAACCGCTCCGGACGGTGCGACCCCGATCGCGTCGAACGTCGAGGACCACGCGGACACCGCGTCGTCGAGCGCACGGTAGGTCAGGACGCGGTCGCTGCGCGCGTCCTCGAGGTAGTTGCGCTCGGCGTCCTGCTCCGCCCGGGAACGGATGGTCGAGCGCAGGTCGGGTCCTTCACCTGCTTGCTGCACGGACTCAGAGTATTGCGGGATCCTATGACGGGTCCGAAGGGAACCGGTGGAGCAGCCACTGCCACAGCCCCTCCATCCGCGGGAGCCCGTCCGGACCGATCGGCGTCGAGTCCTTGATCGTCCGCGAGTGGCTCTCGCCCGGCGAACCGACCTGGATGTCCGTGAGGATCGCGTGGGGGTCTTGGCCGGCACCCGGGGGTGCGGTGTCGGTCCGGAACGGCCCGGTGTCGCCGTCGAGGCCGAGCACCTTCCACGACCCGCGGATCCGGGGCCCGAACACGTCGCGGACGTCGTCGATCGCGTACATCCGGTCGACCGGCGTCCTGCCGGGGCGGTCCATCCAGGCCGCGTGTTCGCTCCCGAGCGACTCCACGGGCGACGAGAACATCAGCGCTCCTCGGACCGAGCGGATGTGCGCGATGTACGCCGCTTCGCCGCCGCCCTGCGAGTGCCCGGCCACGACGATGTCCTCCCACGCGATGTCGGAGTCACCCTGCACGAAGCGCCCCCACCCGCCCTCGGGGTCGTGGTCGTCGAGGTACGCGATCGCGTCGCGGAACCGGGAGACGATCGACCCGGACGGCTCCACCGAACTGAACCGGGACGGACGGGTGCCGTCGAACCGGTTGCGCTGCACCGTGCCGTAGCAGCTCGGGTCCGCCTCGCAGGTCCCCGACAGGGTCTTGCCGAGGTTCCAGTAGTCGAGGCCGAGCACGTGGTAGCCGTCGCGCAGCGCCGTGGACAGGAACAGCTGGTAGTCGGCGGGACGGGCTCGGGTCGCCGGCAGGAAGAGCAGCAGCGGGCCACCCGAGTCGGTCCGTGCCGCGAAGTCGTCACGGTTCGGCTCGAGCCGCTGCCCGTTGATGGTGCCGAGTCGGAAGCGGTGGAACTCCCCCGCCGGACCGTGCTCGTCACCGCGTGGTCGATCGGCTGCGGCGACCCGGCCGTGCTCGGCCACGCGTTCCCCGCCGAGGACGTTCGCCGCGACGAGCGACGCGGCACCGATGACGACGAGGACGACGGCGGCGATGACGAGGAGCAGCCGGTGCTTCATCGGCCGATACGGTCCCAGACCGCGTCGGCGGAGCGGAGCGTGTCCGCGAGGCTCCCCGTGGCGTCCACCACGTGGTCGGCGAGTGCCAGCCGCTCGGCGTCGCTCGCCTGCGCGGCCACTCGGCGCTCGGCCTCGTCCCGGGGCATCCCGCGGTGCTCCACGAGGCGCTCGATGCGCTGGGCCGCGGGGGCGTCGACCACGACGACGGCGTCGAACCGCAGCGGCCGGCTCCCCCGGGCCTCGGCGAGGAGGGGCACGTCGTAGACCACGACGGCGTCGGGGTCCGCGCGTTCGGCGGCGTCGAAGGCCGCCTGGGCGAGACGCCACACCTCGGGGTGGGTGATCCCCTCGAGGTCCTTCCGCGCTGCGGCGTCGGCGAACACGATCGCGCCGAGCGCCGGCCGGTCGAGCGACCCGTCGGCCGCGATCACGCCGGGGCCGAACCGCTCGGCGACCTGCGCGAGGCCGGGACTGCCGGGGGCGACGGCGTCCCGGGCGAGCCGGTCGGCGTCGACGACGACCGCACCGTGCTCGGCCCACCGTCCGGAGACGGTCGACTTGCCCGCGGCGATGCCGCCCGTGAGACCGATGATGCGCACAGCGACAGGGTACCGACCCACGCCGCACGAACGGCCGGAAGCCCGGCACCCCTTCTCAGGGATGCCGGGCTTCCGGTGCGGGAGCGCTGCTCGATCAGTTGGTCGAGCTGAGCTTCTCGCGGAGCGCTGCGAGCGACGCGTCGTCGGCCAGGGTTCCCTGACCGTTCGACTCGGTCGCGAACGTCGACGACGACGACGAAGCGGTCGCCGGGAGGTCGAAGCCACCCTGCGCCTCGTCGGCGATGGTCTTCGCGACCTGCGCCTTGTGGGCTTCCCAACGCGCCTGGGCGGCGGCGTACTGGCCCTCCCACTCGGTGCGCTGGGTGTCGTAGCCCTCGAGCCACTCGTTCGTCTCCGGGTCGAAGCCGTCCGGGTACTTGTAGTCGCCCTTGTCGTCGTACTCGGTCGGCATGCCGTAGAGCGCCGGGTCGAACTCGGTGCCCTCGGGGTCCACGCCCTCGTTCGCCTGCTTGAGGCTGAGCGAGATGCGGCGACGGTCGAGGTCGATGTCGATGATCTTGACGAAGACCTCGTCGTTGACCGAGACGACCTGCTCGGCGAGCTCGACGTGCTTGTTCGAGAGCTCCGAGATGTGCACGAGGCCCTCGATGCCGTCGGCAACGCGGACGAAGGCACCGAACGGCACGAGCTTCGTGACCTTGCCCGGCGCGATCTGACCGATCGCGTGGGTGCGGGCGAAGACCTGCCACGGGTCTTCCTGCGTGGCCTTGAGCGAGAGCGACACGCGCTCGCGGTCCAGGTCCACCTCGAGGATCTCGACGGTGACTTCCTGACCGACCTCGACGACCTCGCTGGCGTGCTCGATGTGCTTCCAGCTGAGCTCGGAGACGTGGACGAGACCATCGACGCCGCCGAGGTCGACGAACGCACCGAAGTTGACGATCGACGACACGATGCCCTTGCGGACCTGGCCCTTGTGGAGGTTGTTGAGGAACGTGGTCCGGGACTCGGACTGCGTCTGCTCGAGCAGCGCGCGGCGCGAGAGGACGACATTGTTCCGGTTCTTGTCGAGCTCGAGGATCTTCGCCTCGAGCTCCTGGCCGAGGTACGGCGTCAGGTCGCGGACGCGACGCAGCTCGATGAGCGAGGCCGGGAGGAAGCCGCGGAGACCGATGTCGACGATCAGGCCGCCCTTGACGACCTCGATGACCGTACCGGTCACGACGCCGTCGGACTCCTTGATCTTCTCGACGTCGCCCCAGGCGCGCTCGTACTGCGCACGCTTCTTCGACAGGATGAGGCGACCTTCCTTGTCCTCCTTCTGGAGAACCAGGGCCTCGACCTCGTCGCCGACCTCGACGACCTCGTTGGGGTCGACGTCGTGCTTGATGGAGAGCTCGCGCGAGGGGATGACACCCTCGGTCTTGTAACCGACGTCGAGGAGGACCTCGTCGCGGTCGATCTTCACGACGGTGCCGGAGATGAGGTCTCCGTCGTTGAAGAACTTCAGGGTCTTCTCGACCTCGGCCAGGAAGTCATCAGCCGAGCCGATGTCGTTGATGGCGACCTGCTTGGGAGCCTTGGTCGTGGTGGTTGTCATGTAGAGATTGCTCCGAACGGACATGAGTCGGGCCAGACGGCGAGGGAGCGACCCCCTGGTCCGAACCGGATGCCGGTTCGAGCCGTCCTGGCGATGTGTTTGATGAGCGCGGATTGCGCCGCACAAGTCTAACCGCAGCGGGCGAGCGCCCACAACCGGGCGTGTCGGTTCGTGACGACGCCCGGCGGATCAGTCGAGCAGGGCACTCCGGAGCGTGTCGAGCCCGATGCTGCCGAGCGCGAGCGCGCGGTGGTGGAACGCCTTCAGGTCGAAGGCGGCACCCTCGCGGGCCGCCACCTCGTCGCGGATCGACTCCCAGACGCGCTGCCCGACCTTGTACGACGGCGCCTGCCCGGGCCACCCGAAGTATCGGGCGACCTCGAACTGGACGAACTCGTCGGACATGTTCACGTTCTGCCGCATGAAGTCGAGCGCGTACTCCCACGTCCACGCCCCGCCGTCGGGGTTCGTCTTCTGCAGGTGGACGCCGATGTCGAGCACCACACGAGCCGCACGCATCCGCTGCCCGTCGAGCATGCCGAGCCGGTCGCCGTCGTCGTCCAGGAAGCCGAGCTGCTCCATGAGGCGCTCGGCGTAGAGCGCCCAGCCCTCGACGTGGCCCGAGGACCCGGCCAGTTGCCGCCGCCACGTGTTCAGCTCGCCCCGGTTGTAGACGCCCTGGCTGATCTGCAGGTGGTGACCGGGGACGCCCTCGTGGTACACCGTCGTCTTCTCGCGCCAGGTGCCGAACTCGGTGACGCCCTGCGGCACGGACCACCACATGCGGCCGGCGCGCGAGAAGTCGTCGGACGGGCCGGTGTAGTAGATCCCACCCTCCTGCGTCGGCGCGATCCGGCACTCGAGGCGCTTGATCGGGTCGGCGATGTCGAAGTACCTGCCGTCCATCGCACGGATCGACTCGTCACTGGTCTCCTGCATCCACCGCTGCAGGGCGTCGGTGCCGTGCAGCACGCGGGCGGGGTCGGCGTCGAGGACCTCGATCGCCCGGGCGACGCTCGCACCGGACTCGATGCGGTCGGCGATGCGCTCCTGCTCCGCACGCATCCGGGCGAGCTCCTCGATGCCCCACTGGTACGTCTCGTCCAGGTCGACGACCGCGCCCAGGAAGCGTCGGGAGTGCAGCTCGTACGCCTCGCGACCGACGGCGTCCACGGGCGTCGCGAGCGGCATGAGCTCGTGCTCGAGGAACTGCCCGAACGACCGGTAGGCGGCCGCGGCGACCTCGGCCCCGCGGGCCAGCTCGGCGCGGAGCGCCTCGGGCACGGACCCGCCGTCGTCGAACGCGGCACCGTCGACGAGCTGTCGGAAGACACCGTCCTCGGCGCCGGTGCGGGTGGCCTGTTCGGCGATGAGCGCCACCTGGCGGCGCGCCGGCGTCACGTCCTCACGCGTGCCCTCGAGCAGGGTCTCGCGGATGCCCTCGATCGCGTCGGGAAGGGCGTGCAGACGGCTCGCGATGTCCTGCCAGTCGGACTCGGTCGCGGTCGGCATGAGGTCGAGGACGTCGCGCACCGACTGCGCCGGGCTGGCGATGACGTTGAGGTCGCGGAGGTGCAGCTTCCGGTCGAACGACTCCTGGACGAGGTCCAGCTCGGCCCCGAGGTCCGTCTTCGTCACCCGGTCGACGGCGTCCACCGCGTCGGCGGCGTCCAGCGCGCGCTTCGCGGACCGGGCCGCCTCGGCGAGGGCCGCAGCACCGGCGGGCGACGTGTCGCCGTACTCCCCCGTCCGCCCCGAGACCCCGATGTACGTGGCGACGGTCGGGTCGAGGTCGACGAGGGTGGCCACCCAGTCCTCGGCGACCCGGTCGACGGCGGAGGGCTGGCGGACGGGACGGTCATCGGTCATGTCCTCGACCCTATCCACGTCGGCGCACGACGTGGAACCCGTGGGACGGGAGGCGCGGTGCGAGCCCGCACCGTCCCTCCGGGCACGGCCGTCACGCCGTCGGCGCGTCGCGCCGGTACCGGCTGATGGGGCCCAGCTCGCGGGCCGACAGGCGGTCGCGCGTCAGTGCGCCGCCGCCTCCCAGTTCGGGCCGACGCCGACGGACACGTCCAGCGGGACGCTGAGCTCGGCCGCACCGCCCATGCGGGTGCGGAGGATGTCCTCGACCCGCTCCTGCTCGCCGGGAGCGACCTCGAGGATGAGCTCGTCGTGCACCTGCAGGAGCAGGTGGGAGTCCAGCCCGCCGTCGCGGAGGTCGGCGGCCACGCCGAGCATCGCGATCTTCATGATGTCGGCCGCCGATCCCTGGATCGGCGCGTTCAGGGCGGCGCGCTCGGCGTTCTCGCGGAGGACGCGGTTCGGGCTCTTCAGGTCCGGGAACGGACGACGACGGCCGAAGATCGTCTCGGTGTAGCCGTCCTCGCGCGCCTGCTCGACGACGCCGCGCAGGTAGTCGCGGACCGAGCCGAACCGGGCGAAGTACTCGTTCATGAGCGTGCGCGCCTCGGACTGCTCGATGCGGAGCTGCTTCGACAGACCGAACGGGCTGAGGCCGTACGCGAGGCCGTAGGACATCGCCTTGACCTTCGTGCGCATCTCGGGCGTGACGTCGGCGGGTTCGACCGAGAACACCCGGGCGCCGACGAAACGGTGCAGGTCCTCGCCCTCGTTGAAGGCCTGGATCAGACCCGGGTCACCGGACAGGTGCGCCATGATGCGCATCTCGATCTGCGAGTAGTCGGCGGTGATGAGCGTCGTGTAGGGCTCGGCGACGGCGAACGCCGAGCGCACGCGACGCCCGACCGCGGTCTTCACCGGGATGTTCTGCAGGTTCGGGTCGGTCGACGAGATCCGGCCGGTGCTGCTGCCGGTCTGCTCGTACCGGGTGTGGATGCGACCGTCGACGACCGCGGCGTCCAGCGTGTCGACGATCTGACGGAGCTTCGTGGCGTCACGGTGCTGCAGCAGCAGGCCGAGGAACGGGTGCGGGTGCTGCTCCTGCAGGTCGGTGAGGCTGGCGGCGTCGGTCGAGAACCCGGTCTTGGTCTTGCGGGTCTTCGGCATCGCGAGCTCGGTGAAGAGCACTTCCTGCAGCTGCTTGGGCGACCCGAGGTTCACCTCGTGCCCGATCTCGGCGAAGGCCTGCTGCGCGAGTTCGGCCGCGCGCTCCCCGAGGTCGTGCGAGAGCCCGGTGAGCACGGGGCGGTCGATCGCGACGCCGGTGGTCTCCATGCCGGCGAGGACCGGCACGAGCGGGAGCTCGATGTCGTCGAGGACCCGCAGCGACGACTCGTCGAGGCGGGCACGCAGCGCCGTCGTGACCCGCAGCACGAACCACGCGTGCACGCCGACGTTCACCGGGTCGGTCTCGGGGACGAGCTGGTTCGGGTCGGCCGTCGGCAGCTCTTCGCCGAGCTCCTGGTAGACGAGGTCGGCGAGCGGCTGTCCCTGCTTGCCCGGCTGTGCGAGCCACCCGATCAGGCGGGCGTCCCCGGCGATGCCGTTCACCTCGAACCCGGCCGTGGCCAGCGCCTTGATCGCGGTCTTGGCGTCGTGGAAGTGCTTCGGGGCGTCGGACGCGAACCACGCTGAGAGCTGCTCGTAGTCCTTCGCGCCGCTGCCGCCCGGGACGAGGACCGCGTCGTCGTGCGTCGCGATGCCGATGGCGCTGAGGCGTCCGTCGATGACCTCGACGGCGACGCCGTAGCCGTTCGCCGCCTCAGCCGCGTTGCGACGCTCGAGCCAGTAGCCGAGTTCCTCGTCGATGAGGGTCTTGACGGACGGCGGCGTCGGCGCCCCGCTGTCGACCGACCCCGCGGTCTCGGTGGCGTCGGACGGCTCGCCGGTGCCCGCGACCTTGAACACGCGGTCGAGCAACGTGCGGAACTGCAGCTTGGCGAAGAGCTCGCGCACCGCGGTCTCGTCGAGGGGCCGCAGCGCGACGTCGGCCGGACCCACGGGGAGCTCGACGTCGTTGACGAGACGGTTCAGCTTGCGGTTGCGGATCGCGCGGTCCCGCTGCTCGCGGAGGTTGTTGCCGACGACGCCCTTGATCTCGTCGGCGTGCTCGAGCACCCCGTCGAGCGAACCGTACTGGGTGATCCACTTGACGGCGGTCTTCTCGCCGACCTTGTCGATGCCGATGAGGTTGTCGCTGGTCTCCCCCACGAGCGCGGCGATGTCGGGGTACTGGTGCGGCTCGATGCCGTAGCGCTCGTAGACCTTGTCGCGGTCGTAGCGGGTGAGCTCGGAGACGCCGCGGACGGACGGGTACAGCAGCGTGACGTCGTCGTTCACGAGCTGGATGGAGTCGCGGTCGCCGGACACCACGTACACCTGGTAGCCCTGCTCGGCGCCCTGGCGGGCGAAGGTGGCGAGGATGTCGTCGGCCTCGTAGTCCTCCTTCGTCACGGTCGTGATGCCCATCGCCTCGAGCGCCTGCTGCAGCAGCGGGATCTGCCCCTTGAACTCGGCCGGGGTCTCGGAACGGGTGCCCTTGTAGTCCTCGTACTCGCGGGTGCGGAACGAGAACCGCGAGATGTCGAACGCGACCGCGAGGTGGGTCGGCTTCTCCCGCTGGAGCAGCATCAGCAGCATCGAGATGAAGCCGTGGATGGCGTTCGTGTGCTGCCCCTCGCGGTTCACGAAGCTGTCGACCGGCAGCGCGTAGAAGGCCCGGAAGGCGAGCGAGTGGCCGTCGATGACCATGAGGGTAGGCTTTGCGGAGTCCGACACCCGGACAGCCTACCGACGCCATCCGACACGGGAGTCCGCCAGCGTGACCGACGAAGCCACCTCCACGAAGGGCGTCGACGGACGGCTCGCCGACCGCGGCATGGGCGAGCTCGCCGAGAAGATGGGCATGGTCATCACGGAGCTCTCCGCCGAGCGCGCCGTGGGGACGATCCCGGTCGAGGGCAACCGGCAGCCGGTCGGGCTGCTGCACGGCGGCGCGTACGTCGTGCTCGCCGAGAGCCTCGGGTCGATGGCCGCGAACGTGCACGCTGGTCCCGGCCGGTACGCCGTCGGCATCGAGCTGAACGCCTCGCACTCCCGGAGCGCCACGAGCGGCCTGGTGACCGGCACCTGCACGGCGCTGCACCTGGGGAACACGCTCACCACGCACGAGATCGTCCTCACCGACGACCAGGGGCGGCGCTGCTCCACCGTGCGCATCACCAACATGATCCGCGAAGCCCGCTGATCCCGGCGGGCGTCACGAAGGAGTGATCCGTGCCCGCCACCGACTGGAGGATCGAACTGATCCTCGTCCCCGTCAGCGACGTCGACCGATCCCGCGCATTCTACGAACGCATCGGCTTCTCGATCGACCACGACCAGCGTGTCTCCGACGAGCTCCGCTTCGTGCAGGCCACCCCGCCCGGGTCGGCCTGCTCCATCGCGTTCGGCGAGGGCATCATGTCGCCGGACGTCGTCCCGGGTTCGCTCAAGTCGATCCAGGTCGTCGTGCCGGACGCCGACGAGGCGCTCGCGCACCTGCAGGGGCTCGGCGTCGACGCGATCGGCGTGGACGAGCTGGCCTGGGGTCGCTTCGTCTTCTTCACCGACCCCGACCGGAACGCCTGGACCCTGCAGGAGCTGCCGTCGCGCGGGTGACGGGTCAGTCCTCGGGCGGCCGCTGCAGCAGCAGTCGCGCATCGCCGAAACCGAGGCGGCGGTAGAGCGTCTCGCCGACCACGCTCGAGTGCACGACGACGCGTTCGGCGCCGGCGTCGTCCGCCTCGACGAGCAGCCGTTCGACGAGGCGTCCTGCGACACCGGCGCCCCGGAGCTCCGGGTGCACGTAGACCGTCTGCAGTTCGGCGGCCACCCGGCCCCTGGGGCGGTGCGGTGCCGGCGGCCGGGGGTTCAGGGCGAGCCACGCCATCCCGAGCACGCGCCCGTCCCGCTCGGCCACCACGCACCGGTGCGAGTCGGCGTGCTCGGCGGCGAACGCGGTCATCGCCTCGCGGTACGCCTCCGGCGTGACCGCCGGAGCGGCGCCGTCCTCGTCGACGCTCCACCGCCAGCGCAGGTCGGCCACCGCCGGCATGTCGTCGGGCCTGGAGGCACGGATCACCACGTCGTCCATCGTTCCACCCTGCCAGGTGGTCGGGTCCACCGCCGCGGGCCGCCCGGTCGCCGCACCCGGTCCGTCGACGGACGACGAGAGCGCCGCCTCCCCGAGGGGAGACGGCGCTCTCGTGCGAGCGACGGTGTCGCTACTTCTTGGCGCTGAGCTGCTCGATGATCGCCTTGGCGACGTCGTGCATGGTCAGCCGACGGTCCATCGAGGCCTTCTGGATCCAACGGAACGCCTCGGGCTCGGTGAGGCCCATCTTCTCGTTGAGCAGGCCCTTGGCGCGGTCGACGAGCTTGCGGGTCTCGAAGCGCTCGACGAGGTCGGCGACCTCGGCCTCGAGCGTGATGATCTGCTGGTGCCGCGAGAGGGCGATCTCGATCGCGGGGAGCAGGTCGTTCGGCGTGAACGGCTTGACGACGTAGGCGAGGGCGCCGGCCTCGGTCGCACGCTCGACGAGGTCCTTCTGGCTGAAGGCCGTGAGGAGGACCACGGGGGCGATGTGGTTCTTCGAGAGCTTCTCGGCGGCGGAGATGCCGTCGAGCTGCGGCATCTTGACGTCCATCACGACGAGGTCGGGACGGAGGTCGGTGGCGAGCTGCACGGCGGTCTCGCCGTCACCCGCTTCGCCGACGACGTCGAACCCGTTGTCGCGGAGGATCTCGACGATGTCGAGGCGGATGAGCGACTCGTCCTCGGCGACGACGACGCGACGGGGTGCTGTTGCAGTTGCTTCTGTGTCACTCACACGCAAGAGCCTACTAGACACCGGAACGCGCGTTCGTCAGGCGGCGGATGCCGCGTTGTACGAGTGGCGGGACGGTCGGACTGGGACTGTCCCGCACGCCGTGAGCCGCGTTGTACGAGTGGCGGGACTCGAACCCGCACGCCGTGAGGCAGAGCATTTTGAGTGCCCCGTGTCTACCGTTCCACCACACTCGCTGGCGGACATCAGGCTAGCAGGGCGCCCGCCCTCGGACGCGCACCCTCCGGCACCGTCGGGCTCGTCGCGAGGCGCAACTCGAAGACCGCGCCACCGAGGTCCCCGTCGGGCCCGTGGACGAGCGACCCGCCGTGCGCGAGTGCGATGCCCCGGGCGATGGGGAGCCCGAGCCCCGCCCCACCGGAGCGGACGTCCCGGGCGTCCTCGAGCCGGACCAGCCGGTCGAAGACGCGCTCGCGGTCGGCTGCCGGGATGCCCGGGCCGTCGTCCTCGACCCGGAGCACCGCGTCGTCCGGCCCCGCGCGGAGCGTCAGCCGGACGCTGCCCGTCCCACCGGTCGCCCGCGCGGCGTTGTCGACCAGGTTGCCGAGGACCTGCGCGAGCCGGTCCGGGTCCACGTCGGCGTCGACCGCGTGGTCCGGGACGTCGAGGTCGAGCTCCACGCCGGGGAGCCGGATCCGGAGCCGATCGGCCTCGGCACGCAGCCAGTCGACGAGGTCGGTGCGGCGTCGGTCGAGGGCGATGCCCCGGTCGAGGCGCGCCATCGTGAGCATGTCGTCGACGAGGCGTGCCGCGCGGTCGGCCTGCCGGACGACGTGCACGGCCAGGACCTCGTTCGTCGCGGGGTCGTCCGGTCCGTTCCGGACGAGGGTGTCCGCGGCCGCGCGGACGCCGGCGACGGGGGTGCGGAGCTCGTGGGCCGCGTCGGAGAGGAACGCGCGGACCCGTTCCTCGGCGGCGACCGCCTGCGCCTCGGCGCCCTCGACCGCGTCGAGCATCTCGTCGAGGGCGAGTGCGACGCGGCCGATCTCGGTGTCGGTGCGTGACGGGCGGAGCCGCCGTCCCCGGTCGCCCGCGGTGATGGAGCGGGCCGCCCGGGTCATCTCGTCGAGCGGCCTCAGGGAGCGGCGGACGACGAGCACGACACCCACGACGGCGACCCCGAGGAATGCGGCCGACGCCCCGCCCATGACCCAGCCGAGCTGCGTCAGGGTCTCCTGCACGTCGCGGGTCCCCGCGGTCAGGGTGATGCGGGTTCCGTCGGCGAGGTCGGAGCGGAGCGTGAGCACCCCGTCGTCCTCGTGCACCGACGACGACGCGATGGTGGCCCCGGCGGTGGCGGACGACGCCGTGCCGGAAGACCCCGAGCCGGACGACGCCGTGCCGGAAGACCCCGAGCCGGACGACCCCGTGCCGCTCGACCCCGACGCGCTCGTCCCCGCCGACCGCGGTGCCGGACCCGGCAGTGTGCCCGGGTCGGGCGGACCCTTCCGGAGCTGCTCCGGGCTGGGCCCCGCCTCGACCGCGGCGCCGTCGGGCTCGACGATCCGCACCGAGAGTCCCTGGGCGGACAACCGGTCGGCGAGGTCGCTCGCGTCGAGCACCCCGACGAGCGCGGCGGCGGCCGAGGCGCGGTCGCGCAGACGGTCCTCGACCTGGGCGGTCAGACGGGCGCCGAGCACGGCCTCGACCGCGACGACGAGGGCCGTGAGCAGGACGGTGAGGAGCACGAGGATGGCGATCACCGTCCGCAGGCGCAGCGAGGTGGTGCGCAGCCGACCGTCGCGCATCACGCTGCACCCCGGTCGACGGCGAGCCGGTACCCGAGGCCCCGGACGGTGTGCACGAGCCGCGGACCGTGCGCCTCCATCTTCCGCCGCAGCGCGCTCAGGTGGACCTCGACCAGGTTCGGCGCGATGTCCTCGTAGCCCCAGACCTGCGTCGTGATCTGCCCCTTCGACACGGTCCGCCCCCGGCTCTCAGCGAGGAACCGGAGCAGCCGGAACTCGGTCGCGGTCAGGTCGAGCAGCACGCCGCCACGCCGGACCGTCGACCCGTCGGGGTCGAGGACGAGGTCGCCCACCTCGATCACGGACGGCACCCGCCCGCGCCGCCGCAGCACGGCCGTGACGCGGGCGACGAGCTCCGCCATCGCGAACGGCTTCACCACGTAGTCGTCGGCACCCTCGGCGAAGCCGCGGAGTCGGTCGTCGAGCTCGTCGCGCGCGGTGGTCATCACGACCGCGGCGTCCGAGCGGGCGCGGATGCGGGCGGCCAGCAGGATGCCGCTCGGCCCGGGGAGCATCCAGTCCAGCAGGACGAGGTCCGGGGCGGTGCGGTCCAGGTCGGCCGCGATGGAGCGGCCGTCGGCGACCTCGGCGACGGCGAAGCCCTCGGCGCGGAGGGTCGTCACGACGGCGGTGCGGAGGGAGTCGTCGTCCTCGACCACCAGGATGCGTGCGGGTGCGTTCACGGCGGCCACGGTAGGGCGGTTCCGCCAGCACGGAGCATGGAACGAGCTGGAGAACCCCTGTGCGCAGCAGATGCTTCAGTCCTGCTTCAGATTCGAACCCGACCGTCGTCCTCGTCGGCGGACCGCCCCGGTCGACCGACGGACGAACAGGAGATCACCATGCAGGACGAACAGCCCACCACGCGTCGCCGGACCCTCCGGGCGGTCGGCATCGGTTCCGCCGCGGCGGCCGTGCTGGTCCTCGGCGGGATCGGGGTCAGCGCGGCGATGGCCGCCCCCGCCGCACCGAGCTCGGCCGCGACCGGCGCGCCGACCGCCGGCCCGAGCGGCGCCCCGACCGGAGCCCCGACGGACGGTCCCGCCGCCGGCCCCGGCACGAAGGACGGCGCCGCGGGCTCCGCCCCCGGATGCGTCGCCGGCCCGCTCGCCGACGGGAAGGCGCCCACCCCGCCGAAGGACGGCACGGCACCCACCCCGCCGAAGGACGGGACGGCACCGACCCCGCCCGCCGCTCCCGGGTCCGACGCCACCTCGACGCCGGAACCGACGACCGGGTCCTGAGCACCCCGCACCCGCCGCGGGAGGCGCGTGCCGTCGGCCGACGGACCGACGCGTGCCGCGCCTCCCGACCGGCGGAGCCCTCAGGGACGCTCGATCGCCTCGATCGCCGCCACCACGCTCGCGCGCCGCGGCGATCGACGCGGCAGTGCCGCGAGCAGCGCCAGCAGCACCTGCTCGTCGGCTGCACCGTCCGCGGTGCGCGCCCACGCCTGCAGCGCGTCGACGCCGCCGTCCTGCAGGAGCGACTCACGGAACCGTGACCGGACCCGGTCGCGCAGGTCGTCGACACCCGGCGACGCGGAACCCGGCAGGACCGGTCCCGTGTAGCGGTCGACGGCCTGGAGGCGCGCCCCGCGGTCGAGCGCGGACAGCACCGTCTCGACGTCGGTGCGGATGCCCTGCAGGCGGTACGGCCTGGACGTGAGCCGCGCGTCGAGCCCGTGGTGCGCGAGGACGCGCCGGAGGCGCACCACCTCGGCGCGCAGCGTCTGGACGGCGCGGGCATCGCCGTAGACCGCGACCGCGAGGTCCGCGGCCGCCAGCCCCTCGGGGCTCGCTGCGAGCACCGCCAGGATCTCCGAGTGCCGCTCGGACAGCCTGGTCGACCGCGTGCCGACGTGCAGCGTGGCGGTGTCGGCGCCGAGCAGGGTGAGCTCCGCCGACGCGACGGGTCCCGGACGGGTGGTCCGTGCCGAGAGGGCCGCCAGCGCGAGCTCCGCCTCGGCCGCCGCAGCCGTCGCGGTCAGGAGCGGGAGGGTGTGGCGCTCGACCGCGCGGTCGTCGCCCGTGATGTCGAGCGCGCCGACGACCGTGCCGGCGGCGTCGCGGAGCGGGACGGCCGTGCACGAGAACCCCTTCACCGCGGTCGCGTAGTGCTCCTCGGCGTGGATCTGGACCGCGCGCCCGAGCCGGAGCGCCGTCCCGGGGGCGCTCGTCCCGGCTCGGTCCTCGGCCCAGTCGGCGCCGGGGACGAACCCCATGCCCTCCGCCGCGCGCCGGGCGGACCGTGCGCCGTCCACCCAGACGAGCCGACCCGTCGCGTCGGCGACCGCGACGACGCACCCGGCCGAGCGGACGTCGTCGAGCAGGAGCCGACGGACGACCGGCAGTGCCGTGCCGAGCGGGCCCGCGCGGCGGAGCGCGTCGAGCTCGTCCTCGCCGAGGGAGGGCGTCGGCACGGCGTCCGGGTCGACGCGGGCGGAGCGGCGCCAGGACGCGGCGACGAGCGGACGGAGACCGGACGGTTCGCGCATGCGCCCTCCTGTCCGGTCCCCGTCGCGTCGTCGCGACCGGTGCGGTCAGCCTACGTCGGGTGCCGCGCGCGGGCCAGGGCCGACGAGGCCGAGATCCGCGAGTTCGCCGTCGTCGAGCATCCGGGACCGGGTGAGGAACCGCTTGCCATCCGGCACCTCGAGGGAGAACCCGGCGCCTCGGCCGTCCACGACGTCGATCGTGAGGTGGGTGTACTTCCAGTACTCGAACTGCGAGCGGGACATGTAGACCTCGACGGGCGCGATGCCGTCGACCTCGAGCGCGCCGAGCAGCACGTCGCCGGAGCCGGTGGTGAACATGCCGACCGGGTAGCACATCGGGCTGGAGCCGTCGCAGCACCCGCCCGACTGGTGGAACATCAGCGGGCCGTGCCGGGCGGCGAGGGAGCCCAGGAGCGCCGCCGCCGCCGGTGTCACGGCCACCCGGGCGGTCGTGGGCCGGTCGTCGGTGTGCGGCATCAGAAGAAGCCCATCGGACCCTCGGCGTAGGACACGAGGAGGTTCTTCGTCTGCTGGTAGTGCTCCAGCATCATCTTGTGGTTCTCCCGCCCGATGCCGGACTGCTTGTACCCGCCGAACGCCGCGCCCGCCGGGTACTGGTGGTACGTGTTCTCCCACACACGACCCGCCTGGATGTCGCGGCCGGCGCGGTAGAGCGTGGTGGCCTCGCGGCTCCACACCCCGGCGCCGAGGCCGTAGAGCGTGTCGTTGGCGATCGAGATCGCGTCGTCGTAGCCGCTGAACGACGTCAGTGCGAGGACGGGGCCGAAGATCTCCTCCTGGAAGATCCGCATCGAGTTGTCGCCCTCGAACACGGTCGGCTGGACGTAGTAGCCACCCGACAGCTCGCCACCGAGGTCGGCCCGCTCGCCGCCGGTGAGGAGCTTCGCGCCCTCCTGCTTGCCGATGTCGATGTAGCTCAGGATCTTCTCGAGCTGGTCGTTCGACGCCTGCGCCCCGATCATCGTGGCGAGGTCGAGCGGGTGTCCCTGCTTGACCGCACGGACCCGGTCGAGGCCGTCGGCGACGAAGCCGTCGTAGATCTCCTTCGCCACGAGGGCTCGGGACGGACACGTGCAGACCTCGCCCTGGTTGAGGTTGAAGAAGGCGAAGCCCTCGAGCGCCTTGTCGTAGAAGGCGTCCTTCTCCTGGGCCACGTCGGCGAAGAAGAGGTTCGGGCTCTTGCCGCCGAGTTCGAGCGTCACCGGGATGAGGTTCTGCGAGGCGTACTGCATGATCAGCCGGCCCGTGGTCGTCTCACCGGTGAACGCGACCTTGCGGATGTCCGGGTGCTGCGCGAGCGGTGCGCCGACCTCGATGCCGAAGCCGTTCACGACGTTGAGCACACCGGCGGGGAGCAGGTCACCGATCAGGTCGATGAGGACGTGGATGGACGCCGGCGTCTGCTCGGCGGGCTTCAGGACCACGCAGTTGCCCGCGGCCAGGGCGGGTGCGAGCTTCCACACCGCCATCAGGATCGGGAAGTTCCACGGGATGATCTGGCCGACGACCCCGAGTGGCTCGTGGAAGTGGTACGCCACGGTGTCGTGGTCGATCTCCCCCGTCGACCCCTCCTGCGCTCGGATCGCCCCGGCGAAGTAGCGGAAGTGGTCGATGGCCAGCGGGATGTCCGCGCCGATCGTCTCGCGGATGGGCTTGCCGTTCTCCCACGTCTCGGCGACGGCCAGGGACTCGAGGTTCTGCTCCATCCGGTCGGCGATGCGGTTGAGGATCGCGGCGCGTTCGGCGACACTCGTCCGGCCCCAGGCGGGGAAGGCCTTCCACGCGGCCTCGACCGCCCGGTCGACGTCGGTGGAGTCCCCGCGGGCGATCTCGGTGAAGACCTTGCCGGTGACGGGAGTGGGGTTCTCGAAGTACTGACCCCCGGCCGGCGGGACGTACGCGCCGCCGATGTAGTGGTCGTACCGGGAGCGGAACGAGACGAGTGAGCCCTCCTCGCCGGGTGCGGCGTAGGTGGAGGGGGACGGTGCGATGGTCATGGTGGACACCTTTCGACGACGCTGTCGGGGCGCTGGATCCGCGCCTGCCCGAACGCTACGACCGTCGGGGTTGCATCCGGTTGCATCCCGGTTGCACCCGGCGGCCCGAACGGACCCCGGCCGGTCGAGGTAGCGTCGTTGCGAGCAGACCTGACAGGGAGGAGTGCTCGTGGATTCTCGTGCCGTCCGCACGTTCCGGGTGTTCGTCGTCGTCACCGCCATCGTCGCCGTCGTGCTCGGCGTCGTCGCGATCGTCTGGCCGAGGCCGTCCCTCGTCGTGGTGGCGCTGCTCTTCGGCGTGTACCTCGTGGTCGCCGGTGCCCTCCGCGTGTTCGCCGCCGTGCGCGGCCACGGGACCCCGTCGGTGTGGCGGTGGACGTCCGGCATCGTCGGCGGACTCGTCGGCGTCGCCGGGCTCGTGACGCTGCTCGACCCCGCCGTCCCGCTCCTCGTCTACGCGGTGCTCGCGGGCGTCGGCTTCATCGTCGAGGGGATCGCGTCGCTGGTGGGCGCGTTCGTCGGACACCCCGGGTCCTCGCGGATCCCGTCGGTCGTCAGCGGCGTGCTGTCGATCCTCGGTGGCGTGGTCGTGCTCGTCGCGCCGGGCCTGGCGTTGACCGTCTTCATGGTCTTCTCCGGGATCGCGCTGATCGTCGTCGGCGCCGCGGCCCTGCTGCTGCTCCCGCCCCGGGCAGCCCTCCGCCGGTAGCGGGCACCTGTCAGGCCCCGCACGGTCCGGGGCCGCGGGATCCGAGGCTGCACGGTCCGGGGGTCGTGTACGCCGGGGGCCGTGTGCGCCGGTCGGCTAGGCGCTCCCCGTCCCGAACAGCAGGCCGAGCCCGTACGTGACCGCAGCGGCACCGAACCCGATCGCGAGCTGCCGGAGCGCCCGCCGGAGCGGCGACGCCCCGCTGAGCACCCCCACGACGGCACCGGTGCCGAGCAGCGCGATCCCGACGAGGACCGCCGCCACCGCGATCGCCGCCCACCCCTCGAGCCCGAACAGGTACGGCAGCACGGGGATGATCGCCCCCGACGCGAAGAAGCAGAAGCTCGAGATCGCCGCGCTCATGCCGTTGCCGATCGCCTCGTGGTCGTCGACCGACGCGGTCCCCGTCACCGTGGCACCGCCGAGGACGTCGTCGGCGTGCTGCTGCGCCTCGGTCTCGGACATCCCCCGGGCCCGGTAGACGAGGGCGAGCTCGTTGGCGTCGACGTCGAGGTCCGCGACGGCCCGGCCGGCCTCGGGGTGCGGGGCGGAGGCGGTGAGCAGCTCCCGCTGGGACCGGACCGAGACGTACTCCCCCGCGCCCATCGAAAGCGCCCCGGCGAGGAGGCCGGCGATGCCGCTCAGCAGGACGAAGTGCCGGTCGGCCCCGGACGCGCTGACACCGATGATGAGCGCCAGGTTCGACACGAGGCCGTCGTTCGCGCCGAACACGGCGGCGCGGAACGTGCCGGACAGGCGCATCCGCCCGCGGTTCGCGAGCCCGCGCACGACCTCGCCGTGGATCCGCTCGTCCGCCGCCATGGTCGCGGTGGCGTCGGCGTCGTCGGCGTACGGCGATCGGTCCTCGGCACGCTGCATGAGGGCGAGGACGAACACCGACCCGAACCGCTTCGCGAGCGAGGCGAGCACGCGGGTACGGAGACTGCCGCGCTGCGGGCGGCCCACGTCGTCACCGAGCAGGTCGAGCCAGTGCTGCTCGTGCCGCCCCTCGGCCTCGGCCAGGGCGGACAGGATCTCGCGCTCCTCGCCGTCGCGCCTGGCGGCGAGGTTGCGGTAGACGGCGGCTTCCGCCCGCTCGTCGGCCAGGTACCGGCGCCAGCGTCGGACGTCGGCGCGCTGGGCGGTGGGTCGGGACTGGAGGCTCACACCGGCCATCTTGCCCGCTCACGGAGCCGCGTGGTCGCGGCGGCCGCGGGGCGGGACGCGACAGGGCGCGGACCGGAGGCTGCGTGCGTCGCCGCACCGTGCCTCCCGTCCGCGCCCTGTCGGGACGCGACGGACGTCAGTCGCGCACGTAGGCCGGAGCGGCCTCGGCGTGGGCGTCGCCCACGCGGTGGACGCGCAGGTCGTTCGTCGACCCCTCGATGCCGGGAGGCGAACCGGCCGTCACGATGACGCGGTCGCCGGGCGCGACGAGACCGTTCTCGAGGAGGACGTCGTCCACCTGCGAGAAGAGCTCGTCGGTGTGGGTCTTGCGCTCGACGAGGAACGAACGGACGCCCCAGGTGAGCGCCATGCGGCGACGGGTCGCCTCGTTCGGGGTGAAGGCGATGATCGGCAGACCGTGACGCAGACGCGACATGCGGCGGGCCGAGTCGCCGGACTCGGTGAACACGCAGAGGTACGAGGCCTCGGTGAACTCGGCGATCTCGACCGCGGCGAGCGTGATCGCGCCGCCGAGGGTGCGCGGCTTCGTGCCGAGCGGCGCGATGCGCTCGAGGCCGTGGTCCTCGGTGGACTCGACGATGCGCGCCATGGTCCGGACGGTCTGCACCGGGTACTCGCCGACGCTGGTCTCGCCGGACAGCATGACGGCGTCCGCGCCGTCGAGCACGGCGTTCGCGACGTCGGAGGTCTCGGCGCGGGTCGGGATCGGGGACGAGATCATCGACTCGAGCATCTGCGTCGCGACGATGACGGGCTTCGCCATGCGGCGGGCGAGCTCGACGGCACGCTTCTGCACGATCGGGACCGCCTCGAGCGGGAGTTCGACACCGAGGTCACCGCGGGCGACCATGATGCTGTCGAAGGCGTCGATGATCTCCTCGAGCGCGTCGACCGCCTGCGGCTTCTCGATCTTCGCGATGACGGGGAGGCGCTTGCCCTCTTCGTCCATGATCTCGTGCGCGCGCTGGACGTCGGCGGCGTTCCGCACGAACGACAGCGCGATGAGGTCGGCGCCCTGACGGATGCCCCAGCGGAGGTCCGCCTCGTCCTTCTCGCTGAGCGCGGGGACGTTCACGGCGACGCCGGGCAGGTTGATGCCCTTGTTGTTCGACACCGTGCCGCCGACGACGACCTCGGTGCGGACGCGCACGCCGTCGGTGTCGAGCACGCGGAGGTGGACACGGCCGTCGTCGATGAGCAGCGGGTCGCCGGGCTTGACGTCCTGCGGGAGGCCCTTGAACGTCGTGCCGCAGATCTCCTTCGAGCCGGGGACGTCCTCGGTGGTGATGGTGAACACGTCGCCGACCGCGAGGTCGTGCGGGCCGTCGGCGAACTTCGCGAGGCGGATCTTCGGACCCTGCAGGTCGACGAGGATCGCGACGGGCTTGCCGAGCTCCTCGGCGGCGCGACGGACGTTCTCGTAGTTGGCCTCGTGGACGCTGTAGTCACCGTGGCTGAGGTTGAGGCGGGCGACGTCGACGCCCGCTTCGATGATCTCCTTGACGGTCTCGTACTCCGACGTAGCCGGTCCGAGCGTCGAAACGATCTTTGCGCGTCTCAATGGATTCCTTCGTGGTGGTGGATGGTGCTTGGGGCTCCGCGCTGTGGGGCCGCGCGGAACGAAGCGAGGCCACCAGCACCCTATCGAGTGCTGGTGGCCGGTCGCTCACGAGTGGGTGAGCATCACGTGCGCGCCCACGTCAGACGGAGATGGCACGGTCGGTGGCCTTGACGGGGGCCGGCAGGATCGTCGAGCCCTCGAGGTACTCGTCCACCTTCGCGGCGGCGGCGCGGCCCTCGGCGATCGCCCACACGATGAGCGACTGCCCACGGCCGGCGTCACCGGCGACGAAGACGCCCGGCTCGTTCGTGGTGTAGTCGGCCTGGCGCGCCACGGCGCCGGACGCCGTCACCGGCAGCCCGAGCTGCGGCTCGAGCGTGTCGGTCTCGGGACCGGTGAAGCCCATCGCGACGAGGACGAGGTCAGCGGGGATCTCGCGCTCGGTGCCGGACTTCGGGACACGACGGCCGTCCAGGTACTCGGTCTCGGCGACGCGGAGCGCCCGGACCTCGCCGGCCTCGTTCGCGAGGAACTCGACGGTGGACGCGAGGTAGTGCCGCTCACCGCCCTCCTCGTGGGCGCTGGTGACCTCGAACACGGTCGGGAACATCGGCCACGGCTGGTCGGACGGACGCTCCAGCGGCGGCTGCTTCCCGATCGCCAGGTTCGTCACGCTCAGCGCGCCCTGCCGGTGCGCGGTGCCGATGCAGTCGGCTCCGGTGTCGCCGCCACCGATGACGACGACGTGCTTGCCCTCGGCGGTGACCTGGTTGTCCACGGTCGTGCCGGCGTTCGCCTTGTTCTGCTGCACGAGGTAGTCCATGGCGAAGTGCACACCCGCCAGGTCGCGCCCGGGGATCGGCAGGTCGCGCGGCACCGTGGCGCCGGTCGCGACGACGACCGCGTCGTAGCGGGACTTCAGGTCGTCCCACGTGATGTCGCGCCCGATCTCGACACCCGCGCGGAAGCGGGTGCCCTCGGCCTGCATCTGGGCGAGGCGCATGTCGATCTGGCGCTTCTCCATCTTGAAGTCCGGGATGCCGTAGCGGAGCAGACCGCCGATCCGGTCGTCACGCTCGTAGACCGCGACGGTGTGGCCGGCGCGCGTCAGCTGCTGGGCGGCGGCGAGGCCGGCGGGGCCGGACCCGACGACCGCGACCGTCTTGCCGGTCAGGCGCTCCGGCGGGTGCGGGGTGACCCAGCCGTTCTGGAACGCCTCGTCGATGATCGAGACCTCGACCTGCTTGATCGTCACCGGGGGCTGGTTGATGCCGAGCACGCAGGACGCCTCGCACGGTGCCGGGCAGAGCCGACCCGTGAACTCCGGGAAGTTGTTCGTGGCGTGCAGCCGCTCGATCGCCTGTCGGCCCTCGCCGCGCCAGGTGAGGTCGTTCCACTCGGGGATGAGGTTGCCGAGCGGGCACCCCTGGTGGCAGAACGGGACGCCGCAGTCCATGCAGCGTCCGGCCTGCCGCTTGAGCGCGCCGGACTCCTGCTGCTCGTAGACCTCTTTCCAGTCCATGAGTCGCACGGGCACGGGTCGTCGGGCGGGGAGCTCGCGCTCCTGCACCTTGAGGAAGCCCTTCGGGTCAGCCACCGGTCACCTCCAGAATGCGGTTCCACACCACGTCGCCGTCGGGGTCGAGCCCCTCGTCGACGGCCTGTTGTCGGGTCTCGAGCACGGCCGCGTAGTCCCGCGGCAGCACCTTGACGAAGTCGCTCAGGTCACCGGCTTCGAGCAGTTCGCTCGCGAGGGTCGACCCGGTCTCGGCGGCGTGCCGCGCGAGCAGGTCGTTCACGATCTCGACGTCGGCGCTGTCGAGCGGCTCGAGCCGGAGCTCGCCGGACGCGAGTGCGTCGGTGTTCACGTGCTCGTCGCGGAGTCCACGGACGTAGGCGGTCCCGCCGGACATGCCGGCACCGAGGTTCCGGCCGGTCTCGCCCAGGATGAGCGCGAGCCCACCGGTCATGTACTCGAGCGCGTGGTCCCCCACCCCCTCGACGACCGCGGTGGCACCGGAGTTGCGCACCAGGAACCGCTCACCCACGATGCCGCGGATGAACATGCTGCCCTGGGTGGCGCCGTAGCCGATGACGTTGCCGGCGATGACGTTCTGCGCGGGGTCGAACCCGCTGCCGGCGTCGGGACGCACGACGATCTCGCCGCCGGACAGCCCCTTGCCGACGTAGTCGTTGCTGTCGCCGACGAGCCGGAGCGTGATCCCGGCGGGCAGGAACGCACCGAGCGACTGTCCGGCGGACCCGCGCAGCGTCACGTCGATCGAGCCCGACGGGAGTCCGTTCTCGCCGTGCCGCAGCGTGACCTCGTGCCCGAGCATGGTGCCGACCGCGCGCTCGGTGTTCCGGATCGGCAGGTCGAGCGCGATCGTCCCGCCGTGCTCGAGCACGTCGGACGTCTGCTGGATGAGCTGCACGTCGAAGTGCTGCTCGAGCTCGTGGTCCTGGTCGCGCAGGTGCCGACGGGGCTCGTCGGCGTCGAAGTGCGGCCCCTTGAGGACGGGCTCGAGGTCGAGGCCGGCGGCCTTCCAGTGCTCCACCGCGCGGTCGACGTCGAGGGCGTCGGCGTGCCCGATGGCCTCTTCGAGGGACCGGAAGCCGAGCTCGGCGAGGAGCTCGCGCACCTCTTGGGCGATGAACTCGAAGAAGTTCACGACGAACTCGGGCTTGCCGCTGAACCGCTTGCGGAGCTCCGGGTTCTGGGTCGCGACGCCCACCGGGCAGGTGTCGAGGTGGCAGACGCGCATGAGGATGCAGCCCTCGACCACGAGCGGTGCGGTCGCGAAGCCGTACTCCTCGGCGCCGAGCAGCGCGGCCACGACGACGTCACGGCCGGTCTTCATCTGCCCGTCCACCTGCACGACGACGCGGTCGCGCATGCCGTTCAGCATGAGCGTCTGCTGCGTCTCGGCGAGGCCGATCTCCCACGGGGTGCCGGCGTGCTTGAGCGAGTTCAGCGGCGACGCGCCCGTACCACCGTCGTGCCCGGATACCAGGACGACGTCGGCGAGGGCCTTCGTGACACCGGCGGCGACGGCGCCGATGCCCGACTGGCTGACGAGCTTCACGTGGACGCGTGCGGACGGGTTCGCCCGCTTCACGTCGAAGATCAGCTGCTTGAGGTCCTCGATCGAGTAGATGTCGTGGTGCGGCGGTGGCGAGATCAAGCCGACACCGGCGGTCGCGTGCCGGGTGCGGGCCACCCACGGGTAGACCTTGGTCGGGGGCAGCTGCCCGCCCTCGCCAGGCTTCGCACCCTGCGCCATCTTCAGCTGGATGTCGGTCGCGTGCGTCAGGTACATGCTCGTGACGCCGAAGCGCCCGGACGCGACCTGCTTGATCGCACTGCGACGCTCGGGGTCGAGCAGACGGTCGACGTCCTCGCCGCCCTCACCCGTGTTGGACCGACCGCCCAGCCGGTTCATCGCGATCGCGAGGGTCTCGTGCGCTTCCTTCGAGATCGACCCGTAGGACATCGCGCCGGTGTTGAACCGCTTCACGATCGACTCGATCGGCTCGACCTCGTCGAGCGGGACGGGCTTGCGGGCGCCCTGCGCGAACCGGAACAGGCCGCGGAGGGTCATGAGCTGCTCGGACTGGTCGTCGACGGCCTGCGAGTACTCGCGGAAGATGTCGTACCGGCGCGAGCGCGTGGCGTGCTGCAGTCGGAACACCGTGTCCGGGTTGAAGAGGTGCGGCGGGCCTTCGCGACGCCACTGGTACTCGCCGCCGGTCTGCAGGCGCTCGTGGGAGAGCACCGCGCCGTCCTGCGGGTAGGCCTGGGCGTGCCGCTCGGCGTTCTCCTTGGCGATGACCTCGATGCCGACACCGCCGAGGATCGAGGACGTCCCCGTGAAGTAGCGGTCGACGAACTCCTGGCTGAGCCCGACGGCCTCGAAGGCCTGCGCTCCGGCGTAGCTCGACACCGTCGAGATGCCCATCTTCGACATGATCTTCAGGACGCCCTTGCCGAGCGCCTTGATCACGTTCTTGACGGCCTGCTCCGGGGTGATGCCGGTGATCATGCCCTGACGGACCAGGATCTCGCAGGTCTCCATCGCCAGGTACGGGTTGATCGCCGAGGCGCCGTAGCCGATGAGGGTCGCGACGTGGTGGACCTCGCGCACGTCGCCGGCCTCGACGATGAGCCCGACCTTCATGCGCTGCTCGGTGCGGATGAGGTGGTGGTGGACCGCGGCGAGCAGCAGCAGGCTCGGAACCGGGGCCTGCTCGGCGTTGCCGTCACGGTCGGACAGCACGATGAACTGCTTGCCCGACTCGATCGCGGCGTCGACCTCGTCGCAGACGGCGGCGATGCGCTTCTGCATGGCCTTCTTGCCGGCGTCGACGCGGTACAGGCCCTTGATCGTGACGGTCAGGTGCCGACCGGACTCGGTCTCGAAGTGCTGGATCTTCGCGAGCTCGTCGTTGTCGATCACCGGGAAGTCGAGCGTGATCTGCTTCGCGTGCTCGGGACCGGCGGTGAGCAGGTTGCGCTCCGGCCCGAGGCCCATGCCCATCGAGGTGATGACCTGCTCGCGGATCGAGTCGAGCGGCGGGTTCGTCACCTGCGCGAACTGCTGCGTGAAGTAGTCGAAGAGCAGGCGGGGACGCTGGGACAGCACCGCGATCGGCGTGTCCGAACCCATCGCACCGAGCGGCTCCGCCCCGGTCTGCGCCATCGGACGCAGCAGGATGCGGACCTCTTCCTCGGTGTAGCCGAAGGCGCGCTGACGACGGGTCACGGACGCCGGCGTGTGCACGATGTGCTCGCGGTCGGGCAGGTCGGCGAGGTTGATCCGCCCGCCGTCGAGCCACTCGCCCCACGGGCCGGAGGTCGCCAGCTCGCGCTTGACCTCGTCGTCCTCGATGATGCGGCCCGCCTCGGTGTCGACGAGGAACATCCGGCCGGGACGCAGACGGCCCTTGCGGACCACCTTGTCGGCGGGCACGTCGATGACACCGGTCTCGGACCCCATCACGATGAGGCCGTCGTCGGTCACGAGGAAGCGGCCGGGACGCAGGCCGTTGCGGTCGAGCGTCGCGCCGACCAGCGTGCCGTCCGTGAACGTGATGGCAGCGGGTCCGTCCCACGGCTCCATGAGCATCGAGTGGTACTCGTAGAACGCGCGGAGCTCGGGGTCCATCCCCGTCTGGTTCTCCCACGCTTCCGGCACCATCATCGAGACCGCGTGCGGCAGCGACCGGCCGGTGAGCGTCAGGAGCTCGAGCACCTCGTCGAAGGACGCCGAGTCGCTCGCACCGGGGCTGACGATCGGCAGCAGCGGTGCCATGTCCCCGAGGAGCTCGCTCTGCAGCTGGGACTGGCGGGCCCGCATCCAGTTCCGGTTGCCGCGGACGGTGTTGATCTCACCGTTGTGCGCGAGCGTCCGGAACGGCTGGGCGAGCGGCCACGACGGGAACGTGTTCGTCGAGTACCGGGAGTGCACGATGGCGAGCTTCGACGCGAAGCGGTCGTCGCTGAGGTCCGGGTAGAACGGCTCGAGCTGGAGCGTCGTGACCATGCCCTTGTAGACCATGGTCCGGCTCGACAGCGACATGAAGTACACCTCGCTGTCGTGCTCGGCACGCTTGCGGAGGCGGAAGGCCTGACGGTCGAGCGCGACACCGCTCCAGGACGCGCCGTGCACGTCGTGGCGGATCGAGGCGACGAAGAGCTGCTCGAACGCGGGCATCGCCGCACGTGCCAGGGTGCCGAGCACCTCGGGACGGACGGGCACCTCGCGCCAGCCGATGACACGCAGGCCCTCTTCACGGGCCAGGCGCTCCACGGCGCCCTTCGCCGCGTGACGGTCGTCCTCGTCGACCGGCAGGTAGGCGGTCCCCACCGCGTACTCCCCCGCGGCCGGCAGCTCGAACGGCGCCACGGCACGGAAGAAGTCGTCCGGCACCTGGCAGAGGATGCCCGCGCCGTCACCGGTCCCGGCGTCCGAACCCACCGCACCGCGGTGTTCGAGGTTGCGCAGCGCACCGAGGGCGGCGTCGACGATGTCGTGCCCCGCGGTGCCGCGGAGCGTGGCGACCATGGCCAGGCCGCACGCGTCCTTCTCGTTCGCCGGGTCGTACATGCCGGCGGCGTCCGGGATCGCGGAGAACCGACGGTGCGGCGGCTGGAGTGCCGCCGGGGACTGGGGTGGCTGGAGCGCCATGGGGAACCGTCCTCACGAGGAAGTGGAACAGGGACAGCGGTGGCCCGGTGGTGCGTTCCGCCCGCAGTGGGCGGGACTGGTGCCCGTGCCCGCCGACAGTGAGTTGCCCTGGCGGCGTGCGAGGAGTCGGACCAGCTCGTGGCGGGTCCAGGGTGGTGCTGCTGGCACGCGGTACCGATCCGGGATCGGTCACGCAGGAGGGGTGCTTCCTACGCGCGGCCAGCGGTGCTGCTGGTGACCGGATCGGATTCGGTGACGGCCGCCGGAGCGTCGTCGTCGTGCTCCGACCAGGTGTCGTCCGAGTCTACCCCGGACTTCGCGCGCGGCTCGCGACCGGGCAGGTACGGGCTCGGCTCCTGGCCGAGGTGCCGCCGCGACTGCACGAGGAAGATGATGATGCCGAGCAGGATCGCTGCGAAGGACATCCACACGTTCGTCCGGATGCCGAAGAACGTCTCGCTCGTGTCGACGCGGATGGACTCGAGCACCGAACGGCCGATGCCGTACCAGATGAGGTAGAGCGACAGGACCTTGCCCCACTGCAGACGGAACTTCTTGTCGAGCAGGAGGATGACGACGACGCCGACGACGTTCCAGATGATCTCGTAGAGGAACGTCGGGTGGAACAGCGTGCCCTCGGGCAGCCCCTTCGGGAACGCCGCGTTCGACGACTCGATCTGGAGCCCCCACGGCAGGCTGGTCGGCATGCCGAACAGCTCGTGGTTGAAGTAGTTGCCGAGCCGCCCGAACGCCTGGGCGAGCAGCACGCCCGGGACGACGGCGTCGATGAAGGCGGTGAAGCGGAGCCCGACCTGGCGGCAGCCGATCCAGGCGCCGACCGACCCGAGGATGAGCGCACCGAAGATGGCGAGCCCGCCTTCCCAGACGTAGAGGAAGGAGAGCGGGTCGCGCCCGGGGCCGAAGTAGTCGCTGACGTGCGTGAACACGTGGAACAGCCGTCCGCCGATGATGCCGGCCGGGACCGCCCAGATCGCGATGTCGATGATGATCCAGCGTTCGACGCCGCGCGCGTTGAGCCGGCGGTTCGCGAGGACCACGGCGGCGACGATGCCGAGCAGGATGCAGATCGCGTACGCGTGGATGCGGAAGTCGA
The DNA here is from genome assembly GCF_047977705.1 of Curtobacterium sp. LFS084. Classification (NCBI taxonomy): domain Bacteria; kingdom Bacillati; phylum Actinomycetota; class Actinomycetes; order Micrococcales; family Microbacteriaceae; genus Curtobacterium; species Curtobacterium sp. LFS084. The sequence continues at coordinate 120,800 of NZ_JBFPFM010000003.1, read as the reverse complement.
GCGGCAGCGACCAGCCGAACACGTCGCGCAGCCAGGCGGTCAGGTCGAAGTACTGCCACGCGGTGCTCGGGCTCGGGATGCTCAGGAGGGGCATGGAGGTGCTGTCGCCTTTCGGTGCTGGCTGGGCGCGGTACCGACGTGCCGTCGGCCCCGCTCACTGTAGCGCGGGACGTGCGTGCGGCAGGAACCGAGGGAGCGGTCCTGTGGAAACTGTGACCGTCGGGAGGCGCGGTGCGGGCCGGACACGTCAGGTCCCCGCACCGCGGTGCGGGTGGGCCGACGGGACGGCCGGCACCGCGCCTCCTGGACGGTCAGCGGCGCGTCGCGCCGGAGGTGAGGTCGGCCGCCCGGTCGGCGACGCCCTGCACCCCGAGGTCGGCGAGGGCCCGCACGAAGGCGGACCCGATGATCGCGCCGTCGGCGTACTCGAGGACCTCGCGGACCTGCTCCGCCGTCGAGATGCCGAGGCCGACGCAGGTGCGGTCGACGCCGGCCTCGCGGAGCCGGGACACGACGGTGCGGGCGGCGACGTCGACGCCGACGCGGGCGCCGGTCACGCCCATCGTCGACACGGCGTAGACGAACCCGCGGCTCGCCTCGACGGCCTGCCGCATCCGGTGGTCGGTCGAGGACGGCGCGGCGAGGAACACGCGGTCGAGGCCGGTGCGCTCGGACGCGTCGATCCAGGTGCGGCCCTCGTCGGGGAGGAGGTCCGGGGTGATGAGCCCGGAGGCACCGGAGGCGACGAGGTCGTCGGCGAACCGCTCCACGCCGTACCGGAGCACCGGGTTCCAGTAGGTCATCACGAGGACGGGCACGTCGGCACGTTCGGTGATCTGCTGCACGGCATCGAACACCTGCGCCACGCGGAAGCCGCCGGCGAGGCTCTCCTCCGCCGCGCGCTGGATGACCGGACCGTCCATCACCGGGTCGGAGTACGGCAGCCCGAGCTCGATGACGTCGACGCCGTTCTCGGCCAGGGCCACGGCGGCGTCGACGCTCGTCTGCAGGTCGGGGTAGCCGGCCGGCAGGTAGCCGACGACGGCTCCGGCGCCTTCGGCGTTGGCGGTGTCGATCGTCGTCGCGACGGTCTTGGTCGTGGTCACAGCTGCACCGCGTTCTCGTCGAGGATGCCGAAGTAGCGACTGGCGGACGCGACGTCCTTGTCACCCCGGCCGGACAGGTTCACGAGGATGACGCCCTCGGGGCCGAGCTCCTTGCCGAGCTGCATCGCGCCGGCGAGGGCGTGCGACGACTCGATCGCCGGGATGATGCCCTCGGTCTGGCTGAGCAGCCGGAACGCCTCCATCGCCTCGGTGTCGGTGATCGGCGAGTACTTGGCCCGCCCGATCGAGGCCAGGTAGGCGTGCTCCGGTCCGACGCTCGGGTAGTCGAGCCCGGCGGAGATGCTGTGGCTCTCGATGGTCTGGCCGTCCTCGTCCTGCATGAGGTAGGACTTCGTGCCCTGCAGGACACCCTCGCGGCCGAGCGTGATGCTGGCGGCGTGCCGACCGGTCTCGACGCCCTCGCCACCGGCCTCGAAGCCGTGCAGCGCCACGGACTCGTCGTCGAGGAAGGCCTCGAAGATCCCCATCGCGTTCGAGCCGCCGCCGACGCACGCGGCGACGGCGTCGGGCAGGCGTCCGACGAGGTCGAGGACCTGCTGCCGTGCCTCTTCGCCGATCACCTTGTGGAACTCGCGCACCATCTCGGGGAACGGGTGCGGCCCGGCGACGGTCCCGAGCAGGTAGTGCGTCGAGTCGACGTTCGCGACCCAGTCGCGCAGCGCGTCGTTGATGGCGTCCTTGAGGGTGCGCGAGCCGGTCTCGACCGGGACCACCTCGGCGCCGAGCAGTCGCATGCGGGCGACGTTCAGCGCCTGTCGCTCGGTGTCGACGGCGCCCATGTACACGACGCAGTCCATCCCGAACAGCGCCGCCGCGGTGGCCGTCGCGACCCCGTGCTGGCCGGCGCCGGTCTCGGCGATGAGGCGCGTCTTGCCGAGCCGCTTCGCCACGAGCGCCTGCCCGAGCACGTTGTTGATCTTGTGCGAGCCGGTGTGGTTGAGGTCCTCACGCTTGAGGATGACCCGGGCACCGCCGGCGTGCCTGGCGAACCGGGGCACCTCGGTGATGATCGACGGACGTCCGGTGTAGTCGCGCTGGAGGTCGTCGAGTTCCTTCCGGAACGCCGGGTCCGCCCAGGCGTCGCGGAACGCCGCTTCGAGTTCGTCGAGCGCGAGGACGAGCGACTCGGGGACGAACCGCCCGCCGAAGTCGCCGAAGTACGGTCCGTGCAGGTCGCGGAGTGAGGTCACGATGGGTCTCCCGGGACACGCCCGGCGAACCGGGCTGGGACGGGCCCGGCGAACCGGGCGGGATGCCCGGCAGTGCCGGGCGGGGTGCTCGGCAGTGCCGGGCGGGGTGCTCGGAGGTGCCGGGCGGGGACGGTCGTCGTCGTCAGTCGCGGTCGGCGGCTCGGATGAACGACGCGAGTGTGGCGGCGGGGTCGTCGCCCGTCACGAGCGCCTCCCCCACGAGGACGACGTCGGCTCCGGCGGCGCGGTAGTGCGCCATGTCGGCGGGGCCGGCGACCGCGGACTCGGCGACGCGCACGACCCCGTCGGGGATGCGGTCGGCGAGCGAGCCGAACAGGTCGCGGTCGAGCGAGAAGTCGGTGAGGTCGCGGGCGTTCACCCCCAGGATCCGGGCGCCGGCGTCCAGGCCGCGTGCGACCTCGTCCGCCGAGTGCGCCTCGACCAGGACCCGCATGCCGAGTTCCTCAGCCAGGGTGTGGAGCTCGACCAGCTGCTGCTGCTCGAGCGCCGCGACGATCAGGAGCACGACGTCCGCTCCGGCGGCTCGCGCCTCGATCACCTGGTAGGGATCGGCGATGAAGTCCTTGCGGAGGACGGGGACGCCCACGCGGGCCTTGACCGCTTCGAGGTCTGCGAGGGAGCCGAGGAACTTGCGCCCCTCGGTCAGCACGCTGATGGTCGACGCGCCGCCGCGTTCGTAGTCGGCAGCGAGGGCCGCGGGGTCCTCGATGGTGGCCATGGACCCGCGGGACGGGCTGGCGCGCTTGACCTCGGCGAGGATCTTCACCCGGTCACCGGGCGCCAGGAACGCAAGGGCGTCGAGCGGGGACGCGACGCGGTCCAGGTCACGTTCGACGTCCGAGTAGGGACGGTCGACGCGACGGGCCGCGGCGTCCTCGAGCGCGCCCGCGACGAGGGTCTCGAGCACGTTCGGCATGCCGGACCTACTCCGCGTGGTGCTTGGGGACGAACTTCGGACCGTCGACGCCGTAGCCCGCCTTCTTCATGACGCCACCGACGATGAGGCCGATGAGCACCACGCCGGCGGAGGCCCAGACGCCCCACGGCTGGTCGAACCAGAAGAACAGCGTGCCGGCCGCGAATCCGATCAACATGATCACGACGGCGGTCCAGGCTGCCGGCGAGTGGCCTTCGCCGAGTTCTGCGGGCTCAGTGTTGCTCACGGTGCTCCTCGTTCTGCTTCGGCGCCGTCGTTCGACCGGCGTCCCCTCGATCCTACCGTGTCGTCCGCTGCTGCCCCGGCCGTGTCGTCCGGCCCGGCGACCGGTTCCGACGTCGGGTCGACACCGGCGCTCAGGTCGTCCCAGTCCACGACCGCGTCCCGTTCGACGGGTGCTGCGGCACGCGCGTCGGCCGCGGCTCCGGCGGTCGCGGCGCCGTACTTGCGGCTCGGTCCCGGCCAGGACCGCTGCACGACCAGCACCACGACGCCGAGGAGCACCGCGAGCACGCCGCCCGCGATGCCGACGGCCGGCCACGCCGACACGTCGACGGTCGACACGACACGGCGCACGGCGGACAGGTCGGCCACGCCGGCGACCTCGCCCACGGCACCCTTGGCCGCGGCGACCGGGTCGGCCAGCGCGGTGATCCCGGACACCACGACGCCGGCGCCGAGCAGGATCTCGACGGCGGCCAGCACGATCCGGACGACGCGTCCGGCGATGGTCATCGCGAGGAAGAGCGCGAGGCTGGCGATCGCCAGGGCGGTGTACTGCGGCACCGCCGCGGCACCGTCGGCGTCGACCTTCGCGGCGACGGCGGCACCCGGGTGCAGGTGCACGGTGAACCACGTCTGGGTCCACGAGAGCATGATGATGCCGGCCACGGCGAGGCCGGCGACGACGACGAGCGGCCGGGAGCGCCGCGCCCTCACGAGTGCACCCCGCGCATCCGGTTCGCGGTCGCGATGGCACGCAGCGGCGCGGCGGCCTTGTTCACGGCCTCGATGTGCTCGGTCTCCGGGTCGGAGTCGGCCACGAGCCCGGCCCCGGCCTGCACCCGTGCCATGCCGTCCTTGATGAGGGCGCTGCGGATGGCGATCGCGAGGTCGGCGTCGCCGGCGAAGTCGAAGTACCCGACGACCCCGGCGTACGCGCCGCGCGTGGCGGGCTCGAGCTCGTCGATGATCTCCAGCGCCCGCGGCTTCGGCGCCCCGGACAGGGTGCCGGCCGGGAACGTCGCGCGGAACACGTCGATCGCCGACGCATCCGGTCGCACGGCACCCTCGACGCTCGACACCAGGTGCATGATGTGGCTGAACCGTTCCACCGTCATGAACTCGGTCACGGCGACCGTGCCGGGCTCGCAGACCTTCTGCAGGTCGTTCCGCGCGAGGTCGACGAGCATCAGGTGCTCGGCGCGCTCCTTGGGATCCTCGAGCAGCTCCTCGCCGAGGCGGACGTCCGACTCGGGCGTCGCACCGCGCGGACGCGACCCGGCGATCGGGTGGGTGATGGCACGACCGGCCTGCACCTTCACGAGGGCTTCTGGTGATGCGCCGACGATCCAGAATCGCTCGTCGGCGGTGTCCGCGAGCGACAGGAAGTACATGTACGGGCTCGGGTTGAGCGTCCGCAGCACGCGGTAGACGTCGAGCGGGTCGGCGGTGACCTCGTGGTCGAACCGCTGCGAGATGACGACCTGGAAGACGTCGCCGTCGCGGATGAAGCCCTTCGACCGCTCGACCGCGGCCATGTAGTCCTCGGGGGTGGAGCGGTGCGTCGGGGTCGGCTCGGCGATGTCGAACGCCTCGGCGACCGTCGCGACCGAGGGCCGGACGAGATCGCCCTGCATGCGGTCGAGCCGGGCCTGCGCGTCCGCCCACATGGTGTCGGAGTCGTCGGTCCCGTCGTTCAGCACGCTGGCGACGAGCAGGACGAGCCCGGTGCGGTGGTCGAGCGCGGCGAGCTCGGACACGAACGCGAGCGCCTGCCCCGGCACGTCGAAGTCGGCCGGCGGCACGTTCGGCAGGTGCTCGAGCTGGCGCACGGCCTCCCAGCCGATGAACCCGACGGTGCCGCCGACGAGCGGCGGCGTGCCGGGGATGCGCGGGGTCGCCCAGCGCTCGTGCAGGCGCGCGAGCACCTCGAGCGGCTCGCCGTCGAGCGAGTCCACCGCGCGTGAAGCCGGGATGCCGGTGTCGATCCAGGCCGCGCGGTCGTCGTCCTGGGTGAGCACCCCGAAGCTGCGCACGCCGACGAACGACCAGCGCGACCAGAGGCCGCCCTGCCCGGCCGACTCGAGCAGGAAGGTGCCGGGCCGGCCGTCCGCGAGCTTGCGGTAGACGCCGACCGGCGTCTCGCTGTCGGCGTAGAGGGCACGGACGACCGGGACGACGCGGTGGCCGTCCAGCAGGCCGTCGAACTCCGGACGGGAGGTCGTGTGCGGCGTGTCGGAGAGCATCGCGGTCGTCATCGGGTCGCCTCCACGGCCCCACCGGCGAGAGCGGACGTGCCGTCGGTGGGAGCGGACGTGCCGTCGGCGGGAGCGGCGCCGCCGTCGGCGGGTGCCGACACGCCGCCGGCGGGCGCGGACGCCGTCACGGGGTCGAGCGGGTCGACGTCGAAGCAGCGGTGGGCACCGGTGTGGCAGGCCGCACCGACCTGCTCGACCGTGACGAGCAGGGTGTCCGCGTCGCAGTCGAGCGCGGCGCCGCGCACGTACTGCGCGTGCCCCGAGGTATCGCCCTTGCGCCAGTACTCCTTGCGGGAGCGCGACCAGAAGGTCACCCGTCCCTCGGTGAGGGTGCGGCGGAGGGCTTCCCGGTCCATGTAGCCGAGCATGAGGACGTCCTTCGACGACTCCTCTTGCACGACGGCGGGGAGCAGCCCGTCCGCACCGAACCGTGCGCGGTCGAGGACCGCGTCCGTGCTGGTGCTGGTGCTGTCGGTCATGAGACTCCTAGCCTACGGCGGCGGGTCAGCGGACGGCGTGCCCGGTCGCGCCCAGCGCGGCCTTCACGTCGCCGATGGTCATCTCGCCACGGTGGAAGACGCTGGCGGCGAGGACGGCGTCCGCACCCGCGTCGATCGCGGGGGCGAAGTGCTCGAGCCGACCCGCGCCTCCCGAAGCGATGACCGGCACCGTCGCGATCGCGCGCACCGCGGCGACGAGCTCGAGGTCGAACCCGTTCTTCGTGCCGTCCGCGTCGATCGAGTTGACGAGGAGCTCCCCCGCGCCGCGTTCGACGGCCTCGCGCGCCCAGGCGAGGGCGTCGAGGTCGGACTCGGTCCGTCCGCCGTGCGTGGTGACGACGAAGCCGGACGGCATCCGGTCCGACCGCTTGACGTCCAGGGACAGCACGACGGCCTGCGCGCCGAACCGGTCGGCGATCTCGCCGACGAGTGCCGGGCGCGCGATCGCGGCGCTGTTGACGCCGATCTTGTCGGCACCGCACTGCTGCAGCCGGGACACGTCGTCGACGCTCCGGACGCCGCCGCCGACCGTCAGCGGGATGAAGACCTGCTCGGCGGTCCGCGTCACGGTGTCGTACATCGTCGCGCGGTTCTCGACCGTTGCGCCCACGTCGAGGAAGGTCAGCTCGTCGGCGCCCTGCTCGTAGTAGCGCGCGGCGAGCTCGACCGGGTCACCGGCGTCCTGCAGGTCGAGGAAGTTGACGCCCTTGACGACCCGGCCGCCCTTGACGTCCAGGCACGGGATGACCCGGACGGAGACCCCGCTCACAGCCGCGCGGCGTGGATCGGGCTGACGAGGATGGCGCGGGCGCCGAGGTCGTACAGCGCGTCCATGATGAGGTTGGCGTCGTCGCGCGGGATCATCACGCGGACGGCCGACCAGTCGCGACCGTGCAGCGGCGAGACGGTGGGCGACTCGATGCCGGAGGCGACCGCGGTGGCCTGTTCCAGGAGCCCGGTGGGGATGTCGTAGTCGAGCATCACGTACCCTCGGGCGACGAGGACGCCCTGCAGGCGCCGACGCAGGACGTCGATGCCGGGGATCGTCTCGTCGGTGGAGATGAGCAGCGCGGTCGACTCGAGGATGACCGGCCCGAAGATCTCGAGCCCGGCGGCGCGGAGCGTGCTGCCGGTCGACACCACGTCGGCCACCGCGTCGGCGACGCCGAGGCGCACGGCGCTCTCCACAGCACCGTCGAGCTTCACGAGCGTCGCGGTGACGCCGTGCTTCGCGAGGAACTCACCGACGAGGCCGGGGTAGCTCGTCGCCACCCGCACACCGTCGAGGTCCTGCAGCGTGCTGAACCGGCCGGGCGTCCCGGCGAACCGGAAGGTCGAGTCGGCGAAGCCGAGCGCGTCCACCTCGTGCGCCGCGGAGCCGGAGTCGAGCAGCAGGTCGCGGCCCGTGATCCCGACGTCGAGCGCGCCGGAACCGACGTAGGTGGCGATGTCGCGCGGGCGGAGGAAGAAGAACTCGACGCCGTTGCGCTCGTCGAGCAGGTGGAGCGCCTTCGGGTCGCGGCGGCCGGCGTACCCGGCCTCGCGCAGCATGTCGGAGGCGGTCTCGGAGAGGGAGCCCTTGTTGGGCACGGCGATGCGGAGCATCAGGGGTCTGCTTTCTGGTGGAGGGGTCGGCGGCTGATCAGCGGATCAGAGATGTCGCCAGACGTCCGCCGGGGTGAGCCCCTTGGCGACCATGAGCACCTGCAGGTGGTACACGAGCTGCGAGATCTCCTCCGAGGTGCGCTCGTCGCCCTCGTACTCGGCCGCCATCCAGACCTCGGCTGCCTCTTCCACGATCTTCTTGCCGATCTGGTGCACGCCGGCGTCCAGTTCGGCGACGGTGCCGGAGCCCTCGGGGCGCGTACGCGCCTTCTCGGTGAGCTCCTGGAACAGGTCGTCGAACGTCTTCACGCGCACCAGGCTACCGCCCTCCGCCGACGCGGTGGACCGACCGTCCGGACGGGAGGCACGGCGCGCGTTCGCCTCGCCCGTCACCTCGGGTGCCGGTCGGGTCACGAGCGCGCTGCCGCCGCCGCCCGGCGGAGGTCCGCGATGCGCTCGGCCGGCTCGCCGCCGTAGACCGCCGACCCCGCCACGAGCGTGTCGGCACCGCTCCGCACCGCCTCGGGGACGGTGTCGACCGCGATGCCGCCGTCGACCTCGAGCCAGACGTCGAGCCCCGAGGCGTCCACGGCTGCGCGGGCATCGGCGAGCTTCGGCATCACCTCGGGCATGAAGGACTGCCCGCCGAAGCCGGGCTCGACCGTCATGAGCAGGATCATGTCGTAGGCGTCGAGGTGGTGGAGCACCTGGGTGATCGGCGTGCCGGGCTTCACGGCGACGGCGGCACGGGCACCGTTCGACCGGATGGCCGCGGCGGTCGCCACGGGGTCGGACGCGGCCTCGAAGTGGAACGTGACGCTCGACGCACCCGTCTCGGCGTACTTCGGGGCCTCGGTGTCGGCGTCCGTGATCATGAGGTGGACGTCGAGCGGCACCGGCGAGACCTGCTGCAGGCGCTGCACGATCGGCAGGCCCAGCGTGAGGTTCGGCACGAAGTGGTTGTCCATCACGTCGACGTGCACCATGTCGGCGGTCTCGATGCGGTGGAGCTCGCGCTCGAGGTTCGCGAAGTCGGCGGACAGGATGCTCGGCGAGATGCGGATCGTCACCCGCCAACCCTACCGGCGCCCCGGTCGGCGATCGCCGTGCGCCGGGTCTCCCTCGCGCCGACCGGCGTCAGGCGACGCGGCGGAACAGCGCGATGAACATCGCGTCCGTGCCGATGCGGTGCGGCCAGAGCTGCACCGTGTCGCCGTCCGCCACGCGCGGGTCCCGAGCGGCCACGGACCGCACCACCGACGCGGTGTCGAGCTGCTCGAGCTCCCCACCGTGCCGGGCCATCAGCGCATCGACCTGGCCGCGCGTCTCCGCCAGGTGCGGCGAGCACGTCACGTACGCCAGGGTCCCGCCGGGCGCGAGCACCCGGACCGCGGCGTCGAGGAGCTCCGCCTGCAGCGCGGCGAGCTCCGGGACGTCCTCGGGCTGCTTGCGCCACCGGGCCTCGGGACGGCGGCGGAGGGCGCCGAGTCCGGTGCAGGGTGCGTCGAGCAGGATGCGGTCGAACGTGACGCCGGAGCCGTCGCGGCCGAAGCGCCGTCCGTCGCCCTCGACCACGGTCACGCCGTCACCGGCACCGGCGAGGGCCTTCCGCACGAGTCCGGCACGCGCCGGGACGAGCTCGTTGGCGACGAGGGTCGCGCCGCCCTCGGCTGCCTCGGCGGCGAGCAGCGCCGCCTTGCCGCCGGGTCCGGCGCACAGGTCGAGCCACCGCTCCCCCGGCCGGATCGCCGACGACCGGCTCAGGGCGAGCGCGGCGAGCTGCGAGCCCTCGTCCTGCACGCGGAGCCGTCCGGCTGCCACGCCCGGTACCCGGGCGGGGTCGCCGGCGAGACCGCGGATCCCGACCGGCGAGACCGGCAGGTCCGCCTCGGGGTCCGTGGGCGGTCCGGGAGGCGCGACCCGCGTCACGTCGTCGGCTCCGGTCGTCGGGGCGGTCGGCTCGGTCGACTCGGTGCGCTCGGTCGGCTCGGTCGACGCCGCCGACGCGTCGGGCCCGTCGGACCCGGTCCGGTCCTCGGTCGCCGCGGGCCGCTCGGCAGGATCCGCCCGCTCGGCGTGCTCAACGTGCTCGGCGTGCTCGGCGTGCTCGGCGTGCTCGGCGTGCTCGGCGGCCGCGGTCGCGATGTGGGAACGTGCCGCGGCGACGTCCTCGTCGGTGGCCAGCCCGGGGAGCGCGGCGAGCTGCACCCGGGGCGCGGCGTTGTCGGCCGCCAGGAGCGCCGCGAGCTCGTCCCGCGAGCGTTCGGCCGCCAGGGCGTCCCGCAGCGCCGACACCACCCACGTGGGGTGCGACCACCGGGTGGCGAGCAGTGCGTCCCCGCCGCGACCCGCCGTGATGAGCGCGTCCCACTCGTCGTCGGTGCGTGCCGCGACCTTGCGCAGCACAGCGTTGACGAAGCCGGTGGCGCGACGGGCACCGACCTCGCGGGCGAGCTCGACCGTGGCGTCCACGGCGGCGTGCGTCGGCGTGCGCATCGCGAGCAGCTGGTGGGCGCCGAGCCGGAGCACGTCGAGCACGTCGGACTCGACGTTGTCGATGCGGCGGCCGGAGGCGAGGGCGATGATCGCGTCGTAGCGGCCGAGCATGCGGATCGACCCGTAGGTCAGCTCGGTGGCGAACCCGGCGTCCCGCGCGGAGAGCCCGGCGCGGCGGATCCGGGTCGGCAGCAGGAGGTTGGCGTAGGCGTCGTCGACCTGCACCGCCCGCAGGACGTCGAAGGCGACACGGCGGGCGCTCGTCCGCCGTGGCCCGTGGTGTCGGCGCTGGCCGGTGCTCGCGGCGCTCATGCCAGGACCTTCCCGTCGAGGGAGCCGAGGCCCCGGGCCCAGGCCGCGGCGTCCATGGCCTGCTTGCCAGCGGGCTGCACCTCGGTGAGCACGAGCGGCTCGTCGGCGGTCCCGACGAGCAGCCGACCGCCCTGGACGCCGAGCGCACCGGGGGCGAGCGACGGGGCGGGGTCTGCCGCGCCTCCTGGCAGGCGGGTGCTGCGGAGGAGCTTGACGCGGGTCTCGCCGAGGTGGGCGTACGCGCCGGGCTCGGGCGTGACGCCGCGCAGGCGTGCGTGCACGACCGCGGCGGAGGCGGCGAAGTCGATGCGGCCGTCCTCGATGGTCAGCTTCGGGGCGAGGGTGGGATCGCCGGTCTGCTCCACGGCGACCGCGGTGCCCGCGGCGAGGCCGTCGACGACACGGGCGACGGTCTCGGCACCGGTCTCGGCCATCGCGGCGAGGACCTCGCCGGAGGTCGCCTCGGAGTCGATGTCGAACGGGTCGCTGGCGTAGACCGGACCGGCGTCGAGCGCCTCGACGAGCTGGAACACCGTCGCGGCGGTGCGGGTGTCGCCGGCCATCACCGCACGCTGGACGGGAGCGGCGCCGCGGTACCGCGGCAGGTCCGAGAAGTGCAGGTTCACCCAGCCGAGCCGCGGAGCGTCGAGCGCCGGACGTCGGAGCAGGGCGCCGTAGGCCACGATCACACCGAGGTCGACGTCGAGGGCGGCGATCCGCGCCGTGACCTCGTCGTCGACGCGGACGGCCTCGATGACGGGGAGGCCGAGGTCCTCGGCTGCCTGGGCGACGGGCGTGGGCGTGAGGACGCGCTTCCGGCCCTGCGGGGTCGCCGGACGGGTGAGCACGGCGGCGATCTCGTGCTCGGACGCCGCGAGGCGGCGGAGGGTGGGGACGGCCGCAGCGGGGCTGCCGGCGACGACGAGACGCATGGGTTCGATCCTCCCATGCCCGCGGCTGCCGGACGCGCCGGGCGGCGGGCCGGTAGGTTCGGCGGCACGGCTCACCAGGAGGTCCCATGTCCGACGTCACCACGTCCACCAACCGCTACGCGGGCTCGTCGATCCAGGCGATCGCGCTCGTCGTCGGGATCGTCTTCCTGCTCGTCGGGATCGCCGGGTTCGTCCCCGGGCTGACGACGGGCGACCTCGGTGGCGCCGGACACGGCTCGATGGCGATGCTGCTCGGGCTGTTCCAGGTGTCGGTGCTGCACAACGTCGTGCACCTGCTGTTCGGGGTCGTCGGGCTGCTGGCGGCCCGGTACGCGACCGGATCGCGCATGTACCTCGTGATCGGCGGGGTCGTCTACTTCGTGCTCTGGGTCTACGGGCTGTTCACCGCCGGCCACGACTTCGGGGCGAACTTCGTGCCGCTGAACTGGGCGGACAACTGGCTGCACCTCGTCCTCGCGATCGGGATGGTGGCGCTCGGCGTGGTCTTCCCGCGCGAGCGCCCCCGGCCCGTCAGCGCGGGCTGACCGAGCCGTCGGCCCCGACCCGTCAGCGCGGCCCGACCGCGCCGTCGGCCCCGGCCGCGTCGCGCGCCGCGACGAAGGCCGCGACGCACCGGTCGACCTGTTCCTCGGTGTGCGCTGCCGAGAGCTGCACCCGGATCCGCGCGCGGCCCTTCGGCACCACGGGGTAGCTGAACGCGGTCACGTAGATCCCCTGTGCCTGCATCTCGTCGGCGACCCGCGCGGTCAGGGCGGCGTCGTGGAACATCACCGGGACGATCGGGTGCTCCCCCGGCAGCAGCTCGAACCCGGCGTCGGTCATGCGCGACCGGAACCGCGCCGCGTTCGCCCGCAGCCGTTCGCGGGCGTCGTCCGACCGTTCTATGAGGTCGAGGGCCGCGACCGTCCCCGCGGCGATCACCGGGGCGAGCGAGTTCGAGAACAGGTAGGGGCGTGAGCGCTGGCGCAGCAGGTCGACGATCTCCCGCCGACTCGCGACGTACCCGCCGGACGCGCCTCCGAGGGCCTTGCCGAACGTGCCCGTGTACACGTCGACCCGGTCGGCGACGCCGCAGAGTTCGGGTGTGCCGCGGCCGTGCTCGCCGACGAACCCGACGGCGTGCGAGTCGTCGACGATGACGAGCGCGTCGTACCGGTCCGCGAGGTCGCAGATCTCGGCGAGCGGGGCGATCGAGCCGTCCATGGAGAACACCCCGTCGGTGACGATCGCGCGGAACCGGGCGTCCCCGGCGGCGACGAGCTGCGCCTCGAGGTCCTGCACGTCGCGGTTGCGGTAGCGGAACCGCTGCGCCTTCGACAGCCGGACGCCGTCGATGATCGACGCGTGGTTCAGCTCGTCCGAGATGATCGCGTCCTCCGCGCCGAGGAGCACCTCGAAGAGGCCGCCGTTCGCGTCGAAGCACGACGAGTACAGGATCGTCGCCTCGGTCCCGAGGAACGCCGAGACGCGGCGCTCCAGGTCGAGGTGGAGGTCCTGCGTGCCGCAGATGAACCGGACGCTCGCCATGCCGTAGCCCCACCGGTCGAGGGCGTCCTTCGCCGCGTCGACGAGGTCGGTGGAGTCGGCGAGCCCGAGGTAGTTGTTCGCGCAGAAGTTCAGCAGCGGCGCACCGTCCGCCTCGATCGCCGCACGCTGCGGTCCGGCGATGCCTCGCTCGCGCTTCGTGAGCCCGGCGGACTCGATGCCCGCCAGCTCGGCCGCCAGGTGGTCCTTGATCGCGCCGTACATCAGATCTCCGTCCAGTCGATGACGACCTTGCCGCCGTCCGCGCTCGCCGCCGCGGCGAACGCTGCCTCCCAGTCACCCGCCGCGAAGCGCCCCGAGACGATCGAGGCGATGCGGTCGCGCAGCACTGCGCTCGTCTGCAGCATCGAGCTCATGGTCTGCCACGTCTCGAACATCTCGCGGCCGTAGATGCCCTTCACCGTGAGCATGTGGGTCACGACCTTGCCCCAGTCGACCGCGATCTCGCCGGTCGGCAGGCCGAGCATCGCGACCCGTCCGCCGTGGTTCATGTTGTCGACCATCGCGGGCAGGGCACGCGGCGCCCCGGACATCTCGAAGCCGACGTCGAAGCCCTCGCGCATGCCGAGCCGCTCCTGCGCGACGCGGATCGGGTCGCCGTCGGTGCCGACGTCGACGCCGAGGTCGGCGCCCATCGCCGATGCCATCGCCAACCGGTTCGCGCTGACGTCGGTGCCGACCACGAACCGCGCACCGGCGTGCCGTGCGACGGCGATCGCCATGAGGCCGATCGGGCCGCACCCGGTGACCAGCACGTCCTCGCCGACGACCGGGAACGCGAGCGCCGTGTGCACCGCGTTGCCGAGCGGGTCGAACAGGGCGCCCACCTCGGGGTCGACGTCGGCGTGGTGGACCCACACGTTCGCTCCGGGCAGCGTCAGGTACTCCGCGAAGGCGCCGTCTCGCTGCACGCCGAGGCCCTTCGTGCGGATGCACATCTGACGGCGTCCGGCCCGGCAGTTCCGGCAGGTGCCGCACACGATGTGCCCCTCGCCGGAGACCCGGTCCCCCACCGCGACGTCGCGCACGGCGGCGCCGACCTCGACCACCTCGCCGAAGAACTCGTGGCCGGGGACGAGCGGAGCCGTGACCGCCGAGGCCGCCCAGTCGTCCCACCGCCGGATGTGCAGGTCGGTCCCGCAGATCCCGGTCCGGAGCACCCGGATGAGGACCTCGTCCTCGGTGGGGACCGGCACCGGCCGCTCGGTCATGATCAGTCCCGGAGCAGCGTCCGGCTTGTAGAGCGCCCGCATCGGCGTCACCTCGTCACTTCGTCGTGCGTGTGATGTGTTCGGCGGTGGTTCGTGGCCACCGTCGTCCAGCCTGGCACAGGTCGAGCGGGCAGGGTGGCCGACTCGGAACGACGAGACCGCTGTCGTACGACGTCGACGACGTCGCTCCTTGCAGACGCCGGCAGTCGCGACACGTAACGAGCGACGACACCGCTGTCGCACGACGTCGACGATGTCGCTCCGTGCAGACGCCGGCAGTCGCGACACGGAACGAGCGACGACACCGCTGTCGTACGACGTCGACGATGTCGTTCGACGTCGTACCGCCACCCCACGACGACCCCTCGTCAGACCTCGCTGAAGGGCTCCGCGTCGTCGAGCCGCACCCGCAACGCCGGCGCTGCCCGCCGTCGGTTCCCCCCGGGGAGCACCCGCCGGGTGGACGCGCGCCGGATCACCTCGGCCTTGAGGGTCGCCGCGACCTCGGCACCGTGCGCGTACGGGAAGCGCACGATCGCACGCACGGCACCCGGAGCCGCATCGTCCTCGACGGGCACCGGACCGAGCACGGGGCCGACCGTGAGGCCGTCGAGCGCCTCGACCGCGGCCGCGACCGCCTCGTCCGTGCCGGTCAGCGTCGCGACCCGGACGGCGGGCGGGAAGTGCAGCTCCCGGCGGTCGGCGAGCTCGTCGTGCGCCGGCTGGTCGAGCCGCCACAGCGCCATGGCCGTCGCGAGCTTCCCGCCGATGCCGACGAGGTAGGCCTCGGCGCCCGGCGCTCCCTTGGCGGCGGCGTTCGTCCAGAAGCGCAGCACGTCCTCCTGCACGCGGAGCCCTTCGCGCGCGAGCATGCGCTCTCCGTCGAGCAGGAGCACGCACGCGTACCCGCCCGGAACACTCGGCTCGGCTCCGCGCGTGGCGACCACGACCGAGGGGCGCGCCGGGACCTCGTCGAGCGGACGGGACCCGTCGGCCACCACGATGCGGGTGCCGGGGAACGCCCGGCCGAGCTCGTCCGCGGTGCGTTGCGCCCCCTGGCCGACCGGCTTCACGGTGCCGTTGCCGCACGTCGGGCACCGGAACCCGACGGCCAGCGCACCGCAGAACCGGCACTGCGGCGTCGCTCCGCGATGAGGGCTGCCAAGCGGTCCGCCGCAGATCCGGCAGTGCGCCCGCTCCCCGCACTCGGCGCACACCAGCCCCGTCCCGAAGCCGGGACTGGCGACCTGCACGAGGACGGCGCCGTGCTGGCTCGCCTCGCGGGCGGCACGCCAGGCAGAGCTCGGGATGCGGGCCTCGGCCGCGAAGCCCTCGGCCCCGGTCTGCTGCACGGTCGGGATGACCTTGGGCGTCCGGACGCGGTGCGGTGCGACCTCCTGCAGCCAGTGCAGCTCGACGAGGCGCTGGACGTCGGTGCTCCGCGCGTGCGAGACGAGCAGGAGCGCCGCACCGGACTGCGCGGCCCGGACCAGGGCGACGTCGCGGGTGTGCACGTAGGGCGCGCGGGGCTCGGTGAAGGAGGCGTCGCCGTCGTCCCACATCGCGATGAGCCCGAGCTCGGTCGCGGGCGCGTACACCGCCGTACGGTTGCCGATCGCGACGACCGCGTGCGTGCGGGCCTGCAGCAGCGCCTTCGCGCGCTGCCCGTTCGTCTGCTTGGCGTCGAACCGGACGACCCGCTCCGGCGGCAGCACCGCGAGGAGCGCGCGCTCGAGGTCGATGACGTCGCGGAAGTCCGGTACGGCGATCACCGCCGACTGCTCGGTGGCGAGCGTGTGCGCCGCCGCCTGGGCGAGCGTCGCGGCCCAGCCGGGGACCCAGACGGGCGCGTCCTGGACACCGAGCGCGACGGGGTGGGGGACGGCGGAGACCGCAGCCCGACCGTGGTCGGCGACCAGCGCCTCCAGGGCGCCCTCGGCGTAGTCCGTGACCGGCGGTGGCGTCACCGCCGGCGGCGACCAGGTGGTGTCGCGGGCCAGCCAGGCCTTCTCGGCGCGGACCTGACGGGTCGGGACGGCGAGCCGGAGCACGTCGGACGCGACCCCGGCGGCACGGTCGGCCACAGCCCGTGCGAGCGACCAGATCTCCGGCGCGAGGACGGGCACCGGGGAGACGACCGTCTCGATGGCGCTGAGCTCGCCCGGGTACTCCCCCTCGGTGACGATCTCGACGACGTACCCGTCGGACATCCGCGCCCCGGTGCGCAGCGGCACCTTGACGCGGACCCCCGGCACGCAGTCGTCCTCGAACTCGGCCGGCACCCGGTAGTCGAACAGTCGGTCCAACTGCGGGAGCGGCGAGTCGAGGACGACGCGCGCGACGGTGGTCACGCGGAGCCTCAGACGGTGGCGGCGACGAGTCCTGCGGCGACGCGGAGTTCCTCGACGCGGTCGAGCTGCTCCCAGGTGAACCCGGGGAGCTCGCGTCCGAAGTGACCGTACGTCGCGGTCTGCGCGTAGATCGGGCGGAGCAGGTCGAGGTCACGGATGATCGCGGCCGGACGGAGGTCGAAGACCCGCAGGATCGCGGCCTCGATCGTGGCGTCGTCGACGTGACCGGTGCCGAACGACTCGACGTAGAGGCCGACGGGCTTCGCGCGGCCGATCGCGTACGCGACCTGCACCTCGAGGCGGTCGGCGAGGCCCGCGGCGACCGCGTTCTTCGCGACCCAGCGCAGGGCGTAGGCGGCCGAGCGGTCGACCTTCGACGGGTCCTTGCCGCTGAACGCGCCGCCACCGTGCCGGGAGGCGCCGCCGTAGGTGTCGACGATGACCTTGCGGCCGGTGAGACCGGCGTCGCCCTGGGGGCCGCCGATCTCGAAGCGGCCGGTCGGGTTCACGATCACGTCGACGTGCGACGAGTCGAGGTCGACCTGGTCGAGCACCGGACGGATCACGTGTTCGGTGATCGCAGCGGTGAGTTCGTCGAGCGTCACGGACGGCGCGTGCTGGGTGGACAGCACCACGGTCTCGACGGTCTTCGGCACCACGCCGTCGTAGCCGACGGTGACCTGGGTCTTGCCGTCCGGACGCAGGAACGTCAGCTCGCCGGACTTGCGGACGGCTGCGAGCCGCTCGGCCAGCCGGTGCGCGAGCCAGATCGCGACGGGCATGTACTCGGGCGTCTCGTTCGTCGCGAAGCCGAACATGATGCCCTGGTCGCCGGCACCCTGGCGGTCGAGCGGGTCGACACCGGCGCCGGAGCGCGTGTCGAGCGACTCGTCCACACCCTGGGCGATGTCCGGCGACTGCGCGCCGATCGACACCTCGACACCGCAGGTGCGGCCGTCGAAGGACACCTCGGACGAGTTGTACCCGATGCCCGTGATGACGTCACGGACGAGCTTCGGGATCTCGACGTAGCCGGAGGTCGTGACCTCGCCGGCGACGTGCACGAGCCCGGTCGTGACCATGGTCTCCACCGCGACGCGAGCGTGCGGGTCGACGGTCAACAGCGCGTCGAGGATCGTGTCCGAGATCTGGTCGCAGATCTTGTCGGGGTGCCCCTCCGTCACCGACTCGGACGTGAAGAGGCGCAGGCTGCTGCTCGTCACCGCGATCAGTCGGTGGGCTGCTGCTGCTTGGTGACGGTGAGCTTGTCCTCGTTGATCTCGTGCAGCGCGACGGACAGCGGCTTGTCGTCGATCGTCGAGTCGACCAGCGGGCCGACGTTGTCGAACAGCGACCCCTCGTGGAGGTCGGCGTAGTAGTCGTTGATCTGCCGCGCACGCTTCGAGGCGAAGATGACGAGCGCGTACTTCGACTCCACCTTGGCGAGCAGGTCGTCGATGGGCGGGTCGATGATGCCCTGGGGGTTGGCCATGGTGTCTCCAGTCGACGGGTCGGGGGGGGGTCGCCCGGCTAGGGCGCAGTGAACAAGTCTACGACCTCGCGCGCCGCGGTGCCGACATCGGAGTTCACGATGCGCACGTCGAACTCGTCCTGGGCGGCGAGTTCGACCTTGGCGGTGTCGAGTCGGCGGGCCTGTTCCTCGGCGGATTCGGTGCCGCGGCCGATCAGTCGGCGGACGAGTTCCTCCCACGACGGGGGCAGCAGGAAGACGAGGACCGCCTCGGGCATGGCGTCCCGGACCTGGCGCGCGCCCTGCAGGTCGATCTCGAGCATGACCTTCTCGCCGGCGTCGAGCGCGCGGTCGATCGGCGGCCGGGGTGTGCCGTACCGGTACGAGTTGTGGACGGTGGCCCACTCGAGGAGTTCGCGGTCGCGGATCATCCGGTCGAACTCGGTGTCGTCGACGAAGTAGTAGTGCACGCCGTCGACCTCGCCGGGGCGGGGCTTGCGGGTCGTCGCCGAGACGCTGAGGTTGACGTCCGGGTACTGCTCGCGGATGTACGCGCTGACCGTGCCCTTGCCGACCGCGGTGGGGCCGGCGAGGACGACGAGCTTCGAGGTGCCGCGCTTCCGACCACGGGCGGCGAGCCAGTCGGCGAGCTCGGAGCGCTGCCGGGTGCCGAGCCCGCCGAGGCGCTTCGAGGGGGCGATCCGCAGCTCGCCCATGATCGACTCCGCCCGGGCCGGGCCGATGCCGGCGAGGCTCGTCAGCAGGTCGCGGAGCCGGAGCGACTTCTCGGCCGGGGCGTCGGCGTCCGACCAGGCGGTGCGGGCCACCTCGAGCGCGGAGCGCTCCCCCGAGGCAACCGCGGCCTTGACGGCGGCGCGGGCACGACGTGCGGCCACGGCGGCGGCAGCAGCAGCGACCCGGTCGACCTCCGGCGGGTTCCGGTGTGCGGGCAGGTCGTCGCGGTCCGACGTCATGCGGCGGCCCCCAGCGCGGCACGGATCCGGTCCGCACGGTCGGCCACGAGGGCGGCGACGCCGTCGGGACCGTCGGTGAGCAGGCCGCGCGACTCGCTGACGAGGACCTGCTCGGCGCGGACGCCGTACAGCGCGCGGAGGTCCTCGATGCGGGCGCCCTGGGCACCGAAGCCCGGTGCGAGGATCGGCGAGGTGCCGATCGTGTCCGCGTCGATGCCGAAGTCGTCGAGGTCGAGGGTCGCGCCGAGCACGAGCCCGACATCGCCGAGGGGCTGGTCGCCGCCTCTCCGGTTGTCGTCTGCCACGTCCAAGACGATACCGGCAGCGACGCTCCGCCCCGAACGCGGACCCTCAGCGAGCACCGCGGTCTGCAGCACGCGCGCCTCGGCGTTGCTCGTGGCGGCGAGCACGAAGACGCCCGCACCGTTCCGACGTGCGACGTCCACCGTGCCGGTCAGCGAGCCGTAGCCGAGGTACGGCGAGACCGTCATCGCGTCGGCGGCGAAGGGTCCGTCGCGGTCCAGCCACGCGAGTGCGTAGTCGTCCCCCGTCGACCCGATGTCGCCGCGCTTGACGTCCGCGACGACCAGGAGGCCCACATCGCGTGCCCGACGGATCGTCGCGTCGAGCGCGCGGTAGCCCGCCACCCCCGCAGCCTCGAAGAACGCGATCTGCGGCTTCACGATCGCGGCGCGTCCGGCGGCCGCGTCGACCAGGATGGCCCCGAACCGGGTCAGGCCCTGCTCGTCGCGGCTGAGCCCCCACGCCGCCAGGGTGGCGGCGTGGGGGTCGATGCCGACGCAGAGGGCGGACCGCGACCCGATCGCGGACGCGAGCCGGACGCCGAAGGAGGCCGCGCCTCCCGGATCGGTCGTGGCGCTCACCAGGTGGCGCGCTCGAGGGCGTAGTCCTGCAGGCTCCGCACGCTGTGCGGCGACCCGATCGTCTCGATCGCCGCGACCGCGGCCCCGAGCTGGGCGATCGTCGTGAACAGCGGCTTGTCCGCCGCGACCGTCGCCGCACGGATCTCGTACCCGTCCGCACGACCGGCGGCACCCGAGGGCGTGTTGATGACGATGTCGACCTCGTTGCGGGCCAGCAGGTCGACGACGCTCTCGCCGCCCTCGCTGAACTTGCCCACCAGCGTGACCTCGATGCCGTTCCGGCGCAGGATCTCCGCCGTGCCCTCGGTCGCGGTGATCGTGAAGCCGAGCTGCTGCAGCCGGTGCACCGGGAGCACGATGGCGCGCTTGTCGGTGTCGGCGACGCTCACGAACACGGTGCCGCTCGTCGGGAGTCCGCCGTACGCGGCCTCCTGCGACTTGAGGAACGCGCGCGGGAAGTCGCGGTCGATGCCCATGACCTCGCCGGTGGAGCGCATCTCGGGGCTCAGCACCGAGTCGACGACCTGGCCGTCGTGGGTGCGGAACCGGCGGAAGGGCAGCACGGCCTCCTTCACGGCGATCGGCGACTGGATCGGCACGAACGCGCCGTCACGGGCGGGCAGGAGCCCCTCGGCGACGAGCGTGTCGATCGTCGTGCCGGTCATGATCCGCGAAGCCGCCTTGGCCAGCGGGATGCCGAGCGCCTTCGAGACGAAGGGCACCGTGCGGCTGGCGCGCGGGTTCGCCTCGAGCACGTAGAGGACCCCGGCACCGATGGCGAACTGCACGTTGAGCAGGCCCTGGACGCCGATGCCGCGCGCGATCTTCTCGGTCGCGTCGACGACACCCTGGATCTCGGCACGGCCGAGGCCCACCGGCGGCAGGGTGCAGGCGGAGTCGCCGGAGTGGATGCCGGCCTCTTCGAGGTGCTCCATGATCCCGCCGATGTAGAGCCGCTCGCCGTCGAAGAGCGCGTCGACGTCGATCTCCACCGCGTCGTCGAGGAAGCGGTCGACCAGCAGCGGGAGCTCCGGGCCGATGATCGCCTGGTCGGCCATCCGGTCGAAGTAGTCCGCGAGCGACGGGGAGTCGTACAGGATCTCCATGCCGCGGCCGCCGAGCACGAAGGACGGGCGGACGAGGACGGGGTAGCCGATCTCCTCGGCCACCGCGGTCGCGCTGGCGAGGTCGTGGGCGGTGCCGTTCCGCGGCGCGAGGAGGCCCGCGGCGTCGAGGATCGCGGAGAACTGGCCGCGCTCCTCGGCGGAGTCGATCGCGCTCGGGCTGGTGCCGAGGATCGGGATCCCCGCCGCCTCGAGCGGCTTCGCCAGACCCAGGGCCGTCTGACCGCCGAGCTGCACGACCACGCCGACCAGCTCGCCGGACGCGGCCTCGGCCTCGATGACCTCGAGGACGTCCTCGGTGGTGAGCGGCTCGAAGTACAGCCGGTCCGAGGTGTCGTAGTCGGTCGAGACCGTCTCGGGGTTGCAGTTGATCATGATCGTCTCGAACCCGGCGGCGCTCAGCGCGAAGGACGCGTGCACGCAGGAGTAGTCGAACTCGACGCCCTGCCCGATGCGGTTCGGACCGGAACCGAGGATGACGACCTTCTTGCGGTCGCTCGGGGCGACCTCGGTCTCGGCGTCGTACGACGAGTAGTGGTACGGCGTGAGGGCGGGGAACTCGCCGGCGCAGGTGTCGACGGTCTTGAAGACCGGGCGGATGCCCAACGCCTGGCGGGCGTCGCGCGCGTCCTGCTCGGTGACGATCTGGTCGCCGGTGCTCCGGAGCGAGGCGATCTGGGCGTCGCTGAAGCCGTGCTCCTTCGCCCAGCGCAGGGTGTCCGCGTCGAGGGTCTCGGCGGCCCGGACCTCGTCGGCGACCTCGTTGATGAGCACGATCTGGTCGATGAACCACGGGTCGATCTTCGTGGCCTCGAACACCTCGGCAGCGGTGGCGCCGGCGACGAGCGCCTGCTGCACGGTGACGATGCGACCGTCGGTCGGGATCGCCGACTTCGCGAGCAGGGCGTCCTTGTCGAGCTCCGCCGCCGGGGTGTCCCAGTGGAAGGACGATCCGCGCTTCTCGAGCGAGCGGAGCGACTTCTGCAGGGCGGTGGCGTAGTTGCGGCCGATCGCCATCGCCTCGCCGACGCTCTTCATCGTCGTGGTCAGGGTGGCGTCCGCCGCGGGGAACTTCTCGAACGCGAACCGCGGGGTCTTCACGACCACGTAGTCGAGCGTCGGCTCGAAGCTCGCCGGCGTGACGCGGGTGATGTCGTTCTCGATCTCGTCGAGGCGGTACCCGATGGCGAGCTTCGCGGCGATCTTCGCGATCGGGAAGCCGGTGGCCTTCGACGCGAGCGCCGACGAACGGGAGACGCGCGGGTTCATCTCGATGACGATGACGCGGCCGTTCGACGGGTCGACGGCGAACTGGATGTTGCAGCCACCGGTGTCGACACCGACGCGACGGATGATGTCGATGCCGATGTTCCGCATGTTCTGGTACTCGCGGTCGGTCAGCGTCAGCGCGGGCGCGACGGTGATCGAGTCGCCGGTGTGGACACCCACCGGGTCGACGTTCTCGATCGAGCAGATCACGACGGTGTTGTCGTAGTTGTCCCGCATCAGCTCGAGCTCGTACTCCTTCCACCCGAGGATCGACTCCTCGAGCAGGACCTCGGTCGTCGGGCTCGACTGCAGGCCGTCACCGACGAAGCGGACGAGCTCCTCCTCGTTGTAGGCGAAGCCCGAGCCGAGACCACCCATCGTGAAGGACGGGCGGACGACGAGCGGGTAGCCGAGGTCGGCCGCGTACTCCTTCGCCTCCTCCAGCGTGTGCGCGATGTGGCTGCGGGCGACGTCGGCGCCGGACTCGAGGACGAGTTCCTTGAAGAGCTGGCGGTCCTCGCCGCGCTGGATGGCGTCGACCTTCGCGCCGATGAGCTCCACGCCGTGCTTCTCGAGGATCCCTGCCTTGTCGAGGGAGATCGCCGCGTTCAGCGCCGTCTGCCCACCGAGGGTCGGCAGGACCGCGTCGGGCTTCTCGATGCGGATGATCTCCTCGAGCGAGGCGTCGGTGATCGGCTCGATGTACGTCGCGTCGGCGAAGTCCGGGTCGGTCATGATCGTCGCCGGGTTCGGGTTGACGAGGATGACGCGGACGCCCTCGGCACGGAGGACGCGGCACGCCTGGGTGCCGGAGTAGTCGAACTCGGCGGCCTGGCCGATGACGATCGGGCCGGAGCCGATGACGAGGACGGAGTTGATGTCTTGGCGCTTCGGCATCAGTTGCTGCTTTCGTTCGTCGCACCCGACGCGTGCGTCGGGTCTGCTGCGGGGGTCGTTGCGTCGGCGGTCGCCGCGTCGAGCGGCGTCCCGTCACGACGCGCGCGCACCAGGTCCGCGAACCGGTCGAAGAGGTACATCGAGTCGTGCGGGCCGGCCGCCGCCTCGGGGTGGTACTGCACGCTGAACGCGGGCACGTCGAGCGCGCGGAGGCCCTCGACGACCTGGTCGTTCAGGGAGTAGTGGGAGACCTCGACCCGGCCGAAGCCGGCCGGCGACTCGATGACCTCCCCGAGGGGCGCGTCGACCGCGAAGCCGTGGTTCTGGCTCGTGATCTCGACCTTGCCGGTCGTCGTGTCGAGCACCGGCTGGTTGATGCCGCGGTGGCCGAAGGGGAGCTTGTACGTGCCGAACCCGAGGGCGCGACCGAGCAGCTGGTTGCCGAAGCAGATGCCGAAGAACGGTCGTCCGGTCTTCAGGCTCTCCTGCAGCAGCGCCACCTGGGCATCGCTCGCGGCGGGGTCGCCCGGGCCGTTCGAGTAGAAGAGCGCGTCCGGAGCGAGCGCCTCGAGCGCGGCGGCGTCGATGTCCTGCGGCACGACGTGCACCTCGAAGCCCCGCTGGGCGAGGTAGCGGGTGGTCGATGCCTTGACGCCGAGGTCGAGCACGGCAAGCCGGCCGATCTGCTCGCCGACCGCGGGGACCACGTAGGTCTCGGGCGTCGAGACGATCGACGAGAAGCTCGCACCCTCCATCGCTGCCTGCGACCGGACCGCGTCCAGCTGCTCGTCGGCGGTCAGCGCCACGTCGGCACCGCTGAACACGCCGCCCTTCATGGCGCCGGCGTCGCGGATCCGGCGGGTGAGCGCCCGGGTGTCGATACCGGAGATCCCGACGATGCCGTCACGCACCAGGTGCTCGTCGAGCGTCGCGTTCGCGCGGTGGTTCGACACGATGCGGCTGGGGTCGCGCACGACGTAGCCGGCGACCCAGATGCGACGGGACTCGGGGTCCTCGTCGTTCACCCCGGTGTTGCCGATGTGCGGTGCGGTCTGCACCACGATCTGACCGGCGTAGGAGGGGTCGGTGAGCGTCTCCTGGTACCCGGTCATGCCGGTCGCGAAGACCACCTCGCCGAGCGTGCGCCCGCGGGCGCCGTAGGCCCAGCCGTCGTACCGGGCGCCGTCCTCGAGGACCAGTACGGCCCGTTCGCGTGTCATCAGTTCGTCCCTTCGCCCGCGGTGTGCGGGTGTTCGTGCTTCGTCGACAGTCCCTGCAGGGCGGCCAGTACTGCGCCGTCGCCCTCCGGGAACCGGAAGTAGGTGTCGAGGTCCGTCGCACCTGCGGCGCCGGTCGCCGTCCATCGCAGACGGACCAGTCCCCCGGGCTCGACCACGCGGTCGATGGCCCACGTGGCGCGGTCGGCGCCGCGGACGGCGTCGGCCGCGATCCACCGGTCGGTGGTCCCGGCGTGGTGCAGCACCACACCGGTCTCGTGGACGGTCACGCCGCCACGGCCCCGGAACCCCAGGCCGCCGGCCGTGATCCGCTCGAGCGGTTCGTCGGCGCGGGTCGTCGCGACGGTGAAGCCGTCCCACGACCCGGCCGCCGGTCCGATGTCGGCCGGCACGGGGACGGGAGGCACGGATCCCGCCTGCGCGCGCGCCCGCGTCCGCCAGGTGCGCGCCATGGCGACGAACAGCAGGGCCACGAGGGCGAGGATCACCGCGCCCTCGAGCCAGCGTAGGGCGTCGCCGCTCACCGGGACGTCCCGATCCGCGCGGACCGGGCGTGCGCGGCCACGGTCTCGGCGTCGACGAGCTGCCCGTCCGTGACGGTGGGGTACCCCTGGTGGAAGGTCGCCACGACCCGTCCGGGGAGCCGCATGCCGAGGTACGGCGAGTTCTGCGACTGCCCGGCGAGGTCCCCGAGGGCGAAGTCCCGGCTGACCGACGGGTCGTAGAGGGTGATCTCGGCAGGTGCCCCCTCGGCGATCCGCTGCCCCTGGCCCTCGACCTGGCCGATCCGGGCGGGCGCCTCGGACAGGACCCGGGCGACGTCGGCCCAGTCGAGCCGACCGTCGTCGACCACGGCGGCCTGCACGACGCTCAGCGCGGACTCGAGGCCGACCATGCCGTTCGCGGCCGCCGGCCACTCGCAGCACTTCGCCTCGGCCGTGTGCGGTGCGTGGTCGGTCGCGACGATGTCGATCGTGCCGTCGGCCAGCGCGGCGCGGAGCGCGTCCACGTCCTCGCGGGAGCGGAGCGGCGGGTTGACCTTGTACCGGGCGTCGTACCCGGGGGCGCCGTCGCGGCCGGCGATGAGGTCCTCGGTCAGCACCAGGTGGTGCGGCGTGACCTCGGCGGTGACGTCGATGCCGCGCGACTTCGCCCAGCGGATGACCTCGACGCTGCCGGCGGTCGAGACGTGGCACACGTGCAGCCGCGCGCCGACGTGGTCGGCGAGCAGGACGTCGCGGGCGATGATCGCCTCTTCCGCGACGGCCGGCCACCCGGCGAGCCCGAGCTCCGACGACAGCCGGCCCTCGTTCATCTGGGCGCCGATCGTCAGCCGGGGTTCCTGCGCGTGCTGGGCGAGCACGCCGCCGAAGCCCTTGATGTACTCGAGCGCCCGGCGCATGAGGAGCGGGTCGGACACGCACGAGCCGTCGTCCGAGAAGACCCGGACCCGCGCCCGGCTCGTCGCCATCGCGCCGATCTCGGACAGGTGGGTGCCCTGCAGCCCCTGCGAGACCGCGCCGATCGGGCGGACCGTGACGTAGCCGGCGTCGTCGCCCAGCGCCTGCACCTGCTCGACCA
Source organism: Curtobacterium sp. LFS084 (assembly GCF_047977705.1). Lineage (NCBI taxonomy): Bacteria > Bacillati > Actinomycetota > Actinomycetes > Micrococcales > Microbacteriaceae > Curtobacterium > Curtobacterium sp. LFS084. The sequence goes on along the minus strand of NZ_JBFPFM010000003.1, from coordinate 94,634 downwards.
CGCCGGCGGTGTCGGCCACCGGCGAGGAGTTCGCCATCGCGTTGACGGCGGTGAACCCGCCCGCCGCGGCGGCACGCGAGCCGGTCAGGACCGTCTCGGACTCCTCGAAGCCGGGCTCGCGCAGGTGGGTGTGCAGGTCCACGAGGCCGGGCAGGGCGATCAGACCGTCGGCGTCCGTGACCGTGGCGCCGTCGGCGTCGAGACCGGAGCCGACCGCGGTGATGCGCGTCCCCTGCAGACGGATGTCGGCACGCGTGCCGTCGACCAGCTGCGCGCCGCGGATGAGGTGGGCGGTCATGCGATGGTCTCCTTCGGTGCTGCGGTCGGTTCGGACCCGGTCAGGGCGAGGTAGAGCACGGCCATCCGGACCGACACGCCGTTCTCGACCTGCTCGACCACCGTCGAGCGGGGGTCGTCGGCGGCGACACCGGCGATCTCGAGCCCGCGGTTCATCGGGCCGGGGTGCATGATCAGCGTGCGCTCGGCCAGCCGCGCGAACCGGCTCGCGGTGAGACCCCAGTGCCGGGTGTACTCGCGCGGGTTCGGAAAGAACGCGTCGTTCATCCGCTCCTGTTGGATCCGGAGGGTCATCACGACGTCCGGGTCCTCGGCGAGGGCGACGTCGAGGTCGTGGTGGACGGCGGCACCGAACGGTGTCGTCGTCGCGGGCAGCAGCGTGGGCGGCGCCGCGAACGTGACGGTGGCACCGAGTGTGCGCAGCAGCCAGGCGTTGCTCCGGGCGACCCGGCTGTGCAGGACGTCACCGACGATGAGCACGCGGACGCCGTCGAGGCCCTGGCCACGGCTGCCGGCACCGTGCAGGCGCCGACGCATCGTGAACGCGTCGAGCAGCGCCTGGGTGGGGTGCTCGTGCGTGCCGTCACCGGCGTTGACGACCGGCACGTCGATCCAGTCGGCGTCGGCGAGGACCCGCGGCGCGCCGGAGGCGCCGTGGCGCATGACGATGCCGTCGATGCCCATCGCGCCGAGGGTCTGCACGGTGTCCTTGAGCGACTCGCCCTTCGAGACGCTCGACCCCTTCGCGGCGAAGTTGAGGACGTCGGCGGAGAGGCGCTTCGCGGCGGCTTCGAAGGAGATCCGGGTGCGCGTCGAGTCCTCGAAGAAGAGGTTCACGACGGTCTTGCCGCGCAGCGCGGGGAGCTTGCGGACCTCGCGGGAGTTGACCTCGGCCATCTCCTCGGCGACGTCGAGGATGTGGATCGCCTCGGCGCGGGAGAGGTCGGCGGTGGAGAGGAGGTGCTTCACGCCGCACCCCCGTCGCCCTGCTCGATGACGACCTCGTCGCTGCCGTCGGTCTCGGTCAGCCGGAGCGTCACCCGTTCGTCGGACGCCGTCGGCAGGTTCTTGCCGACGTGGTCCGCGCGGATCGGCAGCTCGCGGTGGCCGCGGTCGACGAGCACCGCGAGCCGGACGGCCCGCGGACGCCCGATGCCCTGCAGCGCGTCGAGCGCCGCCCGGACGGTCCGCCCGGAGTACAGCACGTCGTCGACGAGCACGACGACCCTGCCGTCGATGCCGGTCGTCGGGATCGTCGTGCGGTGCGGCGCGCGACCGATGCCGTGCCCGAGGTCGTCCCGGTGCATCGTGACGTCGAGGGTCCCGACGCGCTGACCGCCCGCCGGACCCCACTCGGGATCGATGTCGGCCAGGACGCGGTCGAGCCGCTCGGCCAGGACGGCACCCCGTGTCGGGATGCCCAGGAGCACGAGGTCCGAGGCGCCGTGGTTGGCCTCGAGGATCTCGTGCGCGATGCGTGTCAGAGCACGCGTGATGTCGGGCTGCTGCAGGACCGTTCTGGTGCCCACGCCGACCTCCTTCCCCGCCTCACCGGACGGCATTAAAGGATGCTGACGTGGTCAACCCTACCGGGACTCCTGGTCCTCTGCGACCGTCCGACCGGACGGTGCACGACCGCCGGCGACGGCGCCGAGCACGCCGTTGACGAACCCCGCGGACTCCTCCGTCGAGAGCGACTGGGCGAGCTCGACGGCCTCGGCGATCGCGACCGCGTCCGGGACCTCCGGGTTGAACCGGAGCTCCCAGACGCCCATGCGCAGTATGCAGCGGTCGAGCACCGGCATGCGGGCGATCGACCAGCCCTGGGCGTGCTCGACGATCACCGCGTCGATCTCGTGGCGCGCGTCGTCGATGCCCGTGACGATCTGACGGGCGTAGTCCCAGCTGGAGGCGCGCTCCGGCTGGTCGAGGTGACGGACGGTCTCGGTGGCGAGGACGTCCGCGATCGGGAGCTCACGCACCTCGGCCACGTACAGCATGTCGAGGGCGCGCTTGCGGGCCTTCGAACGAGCACTCATACGGCCGGCGCCTAGGAGTTGACGCGGCCGAGGAAGCTGCCGTCGCGCGTGTCGATCTTCACCGTGGTGCCGCTCTCGAGGTAGAGCGGGACCTGGATGCGGTGACCGGTCGCGATGATGGTCGCGTCCTTCGTGCCACCGGACGAGCGGTCGCCCTGCAGACCGGGCTCCGTCTCGACCTCGGTCACGATCGACGTCGGGAGCTCGACGTAGAGCGGGTTGCCCTCGTTCATCGCGATGGTGACCATCGCGGACTCGAGCAGGTAGTTCTTCGCGTCGCCGACGACCGTCGCCGAGACCGGGATCTGGTCGTAGGTGTCGGTGTCCATGAACACGTACGAGTCGCCGTCCTCGTAGAGGAACTGGTAGTCACGGCGGTCGACCGTCGCGGTGTCGATCTTCGCACCCGCGTTGAAGGTGCGGTCGACGACCTTGCCCGACACGACGTTCTTCAGCTTGGTGCGGACGAACGCGCCGCCCTTGCCCGGCTTGACGTGCTGGAACTCGACGACCGACCAGAGCTGCCCGTCGATGATGAGAACGGCGCCGTTCTTGATGTCAGTGGTACTGGCCATGAGTCTTCGATGTCCCGTTCGATCGTGTTGTGAAGGTCTGCGGACCGCGCTGGGTCCCGGACGAGTGTAGCGGACCGGTCGGCGGGCCCCCGCGCGGGTGCGCTGGAGCCCGCCGTGGGTCACTCCCGCCGTCGCGCCCGGATCGCGTCGACGGCCGCCCAGACGAGCAGCACCACCGCCGCTCCCCCGAGCAGCCCGCCGGCGACCCCCGTCGACATGACCGCGGTCGGGCGGGCCGGCAGGGTGAGGTAGACGAGCGACAGCACGCCGGCGCCGGCGCCGAGCAGCACGAGCAGCACGCGACGGACGACACCGTTCAGCGTGCGTCGGTCACGGCGGTCCGCGAACAGCCGGATGTTGACCGAGAGCTTCCCGGTCTCGATCGCCTCGCCGATGCGGTCGACCCGCCGCGGGAGCCGACGGACGGCCGAGACGGCGCCGAACAGCTCGCGGACGGCCACGTCGCGGATCTTGCCGGGACGCAGCTGGTCGCGGATCTGCTCGGAGGCGAGACCCCGTGACTCCTCGAGCAGGTCGAACGAGGGCGCGAGGGTGCGGAGCGTCCCCTCGAAGATCGCCAGGGCGCGCGCCGCGGCGACGAAGTCCGGTGGCGCCTTGAGCCGGTACCGCCCGAAGACCGCGACGGCGTCGTCGACCGTCTCGACGCCGATCCGCGCCCCGGGGCCGAGCTCGTCCGCGACGAAGCGCGCGATGTCCCGGCGGAAGTCCGGTTCGTCCTGGGCGTCGCGGACCGGGGCCATCCGCAGGACCGCGTCGGCGATCCGCGAGGTGTCGTCCTGGATGTAGGCGGCGAGGAGCTCCTGCACGACGTCGCGCAGGCCGGGATCGAGCCGTCCCACCGACCCGAAGTCGATCAGGGCGGGGCGGCCGTCGGGCAGCAGCAGGACGTTCCCCGGGTGCAGGTCACCGTGGTAGATGCCGTCGAACACGACCTGCCGCAGGAACGCCCGGAGGATCGCCCGCATCGGCTCGTCGAGGTCGCGGTCGCTGCGCTCGGCACGGATGGCGCTGAGGGTGTCCCCCTCGAGGTACTCCATCACGAGCACGCGGCGACCGGAGAGCTCCGGGTACGGGTCCGGGAACCGCACCTCGTCGGGGCGTGCGCTCCGGCGCTGGGCGGCTCGCAGCGCCTCGAGGTTCCGGAGCTCCGAGCTGAAGTCGACCTGGCGCACGAGGTCGTCGGCGTACTGCTGGGCGACGTCCTGCACGCCGACCTGGCGCGCCTCGGTCGACCAGCGGGCCATGAAGCGCACGACGCGGAGCGCGATGTCGACGTCCCGGCGCACGGCGCGGTCGATGCCGGGCCGCTGCACCTTCACGGCCACGCTCGTGCCGTCCGCGAGACGTGCCCGGTGCACCTGCGCGATGGACGCGGCGGCGACCGGGACCGGGTCGAACGCCGCGAAGACCTGGTCGACGGGTGCGCCCAGCTGGCGCTCGAGCAACGCCGTGACCTCGTCCGCGGGAGCCGGGGTCACGTTCCGCTGCAGGTGCGCGAGGCCCTCGGTCCACTCCTCGGGCAACAGGTCGTCACGCGTCGACAGGAGCTGTCCCATCTTCACGAAGCCGCCACCGGCCTCCTCGAGCGCGCGGCGGAGGTGCTCGGCCTGGCTGCGGCGCAGGTCGGACGTCGCCGGGTCGTGCGAGAAGTCGAGCCGACGGAAGGGCACGAGTCCGTGTCGGCGGGCGATCGAGAGCAGTTCGGTGAACCGGCGGGCACGGGACCGGATGGTCCCGGCATCGGTTGCGTCCGGTGTGGACAGGTCGCTCAGGCGTGGCGGGGTGGGCACGGGTCCCAGTCTGCTCCCCCGTCCTGCGTGGCCGGTCCTCCACAGCCCGGAGGCGCGGCTCGCCCTCCACAGGTCGGCCGAGGCCCGCCGTCCCCTCGCCTCCACTGCATCAGGCTGCGGTCATGCAGACAGCACTCGTCACGGCGCTCATCGCCGCGGGCGCGGCGATCGCGGCCGCCGCCGTCAGCTGGTTCGGCGCGTTCCAGAACCGCCGGACAGCCGATCGCGACCATGCCTGGCGGCGGCTGACCTGGGCGATCCGTCGCGCCGAGACGCAGTCGGAGTACGACATTTCGAGAACTGTGCTCGAGCGTCTGATGAAAGTACCGTGGGCGCCGAAACCCGACCGGAACCTCGCGCGACGGGCACTCCGGCGGCACGGGTTCGAGCACGTTCGCGACCGAGAACCGGAGGCCGACTGATGCCGCTCTTCCGTCCACTGCCCGACGCACCCCAGTTCAAGCTCGACGGCACCGACGAGGACGACGCGATCCTCGACGCGTGGGTCGACGGCGCCACCCTGGCGGAGTGGTACGAGGTCGAACGGACCGGAGTCGTCACCGTGTCGATGCGGGTGAAGTGGTGGTGGCGACGGACCCGACGCGTCCTCCGCTGAGCTAGACCCCGACCTCCTGGTAGGCGGTGAAGAGCAGGTGGTCCTCGGGTCCCTCGAGCGTGAGGGGCTTGCCGACCCCGTCGAGGATGATGAACCGGAGCATGCCGGCGCGGGCCTTCTTGTCACGACGCATCGTGGCGAGCAGCCCCTCCCAGCGGCCGATGCCGTACGTCGTCGGCAGTTCGAGGGACTCGAGGATCGAGCGGTGCCGGTCGACCGTGGCGTCGTCGAGGTGCCCGGTGAGGCGCGCCAGCTCGGCGGCGAACACCATGCCGACCGCGACGGCCGCGCCGTGCCGCCACTGGTACCGCTCGGCGTGCTCGATCGCGTGCCCGAGGGTGTGGCCGTAGTTCAGGATCTCGCGGCGGCCCTGCTCGGTGAAGTCGTCCGAGACGACCTGTGCCTTCAGCGCGATCGCGAGTTCCACGACGCGGCGGAACTCGGGCGTGGTTGGGTCGGTGACGCGGGCGACGTCGGCCTCGATGACGTCGAGGATCTCCGGCACGGCGATGAACCCGGCCTTCACGATCTCGGCGAAGCCGGTGAGGATCTCGTTGCGGGGCAGGGTGGCGACGAGGTCGATGTCGGCGACGACCGCGCGGGGTGCGAAGAAGGCGCCGACGAGGTTCTTGCCCTCGTTCGTGTTGATGCCGGTCTTGCCGCCGACGCTGGCGTCGACCATCCCGAGCACGCTCGTGGGGATCGCGATGTACGGGACCCCGCGCAGCCAGGTCGCCGCGACGAACCCGGCGAGGTCGGTCACGGCGCCGCCGCCCAGGCCGATCACGGCGTCGGTGCGGGTGAAGTCCGACTGCCCCATGATCTGCCAGCAGAACGCGGCGACCTCGACACGCTTGGCACCCTCGGCGTCGGGGACCTCGGCGATGAGCGCCTCGAGGCCGGCGTCGACGAGCAGGTCCCGGAGCGCGTTCGCCCGGGCGCCCAGCGTCGGCGCGTGCACGATGAGGACCTTGGCGACGCGGGGACCGAGGAGCGCCGGCACCGAACCGAGCAGGCCGTTGCCGACGGCGACGACGTAACCGTCCTCGCCGCCGACGCGGATCTCGGTGGTTCCGTCGGGCAGGACGGACTGGGTCGTTTCGGTCACGCTGTTCCTTCGCTCGTGGGGGTGCCGGTGGTGGACGGCCGGTGTCCGTCCCGCAGCCAGGCGACGACGTCGTCGACGACGTGCGACATGGGCCGGCGTGAGGTGTCGAACACCGCGTGCGCGAGTTCGGCGTAGGTCGCCGCTCGCGCGTCCATGATGGTCTGCCAGGCGTCGATGCCGCCGTCGGCCAGCAGCGGGCGGTCACTGCCGGCGATCCGGTCGGCGACCGCCTCGGGCGAGACGGTCAGGAGGACGATGCGCGCGCCGACCATGGCCTCGCGCGTGTCGACGTGCGTCACCGCGCCGCCACCGACGGCGATCACGCCACCGCGCGCGACGGCCGCACGCACGGCCTCGGCCTCGAGCGCGCGGAACGCCGGCTCGCCGCGGTCCGCGAAGATCCCGGGGATCGGGCCGTGCTCGCGGACGATCGCCCGGTCGGTGTCGGTGAAGGGCACACCGAGGGCCTTCGCCACGCGCTTGCCGACGCTCGACTTGCCAGCGCCCATCGGTCCGATGATGACGACCGGTGCCGCGTGACCGGCCGACGGCGAACCCGTCGCCGGCTCGGGTGTGTGCGTCACCAGGCCGGCGTGTGCTCGGCGGCCTCGGTGCTGCGGGTGCGCAGCGTCTCCGGGATCGACGCCAGGTACGCCTCGAGGTTCCGCTTCGTCTCGACGACGTTGTCGCCGCCGAACTTCTCGAGGACGGCGTCGGCGAGGACGAGCGCCACCATGGCCTCGGCGACGACGCCGGCAGCGGGGACCGCGCACACGTCGGACCGCTGGTGGTGCGCCGAGGCGTCCTCACCCGTGGCGACGTCGATGGTGTGCAGCGCGTGCGGGACCGTCGCGATCGGCTTCATGCCGGCGCGGACACGCAGGACGGTGCCCGTGGACATGCCGCCCTCGGTGCCGCCGGCGCGGTCGGACGTCCGGTAGATCTCGCCGTCCTCGCGGAAGAGCTCGTCGTGCGCCTCGGACCCGCGGCGGGCAGCGGTCGCGAAACCGTCACCGACCTCGACGCCCTTGATGGCCTGGATGCCCATGATCGCCGCGGCGAGGCGGGCGTCGAGGCGACGGTCCCACTGCACGTGCGAACCGAGCCCCGGCGGGACGCCGTAGAACAGGACCTCGACGACACCGCCGAGGGTGTCGCCGTCCTTCTTCGCGGCCTCGACCTCGGTGACCATGCGGGCCGAGGTCTCGGCGTCGAAGCAGCGCAACTGGTCGTCGTCGAGGCGGTCGACGTCGTCGGGCATCGGCAGCGCGGTGCCGTCCGGGACACGGACCGTCCCGACCTGCAGCGTGTGCGCGACCGAGCGGATGCCGAGCTCGGCGAGGAAGGCCTTGGCCACGGCACCGAGGACGACGCGCGCGGCCGTCTCGCGCGCACTCGCGCGCTCGAGGATCGGGCGGGCCTCGTCGAAGCCGTACTTCTGCATGCCGACGAGGTCGGCGTGGCCGGGACGCGGTCGGGTCAGCGGGGCGCTGCGACCGCGGGAGGCGTCGGTCTGCTCGACGGGCTCGGGGTTCATGACCTCGACCCACTTCGGCCACTCGGTGTTGCCGATGCGGATCGCGATCGGGCTGCCGAGCGAGTACCCGTGACGGACACCACCGGAGACGTGCAGTTCGTCCTGCTCGAACTTCATGCGGGAGCCGCGGCCGTAGCCGAGCTTGCGACGCGCGAGATCGGTACGGATGGACTCGAACGACACCGGGACACCCGCGGGCAGGCCCTCGAGCATCGCGATCAGTTCGGGTCCGTGGGACTCACCAGCAGTCAACCAACGAAGCATGGTGTCCATCTTCCCACAGCCCGGGTGCCGTGCGACGCCCCCGGGCTACTGGTAGTCGGGGTGCGCCCGGAGCCACGCCTGGAACTGGTCCACGGCGACGAGGTGCTGGGCGTACGTGTCCGAGAACACCGTCTCGCCGGTCTCGAGGTTCACCGTCACGAAGTACAGCCACTTGCCCTGCGCCATGTTCGTGACGGCCTTGATCGCGATGTCGCCCGGGTTCGAGATCGGCGCCGGCGGCAGGCCGTCGTGCACGTAGGTGTTGTACCTGTTCGACGCGTCCTTCCGTTCGGCGTCGGTGGTCGTCACCCGGTGGGTGTTCCCCGTGCCGTAGGCGACCGTCGCGTCCGACTGCAGCGGCATGTCGATGTCGAGCCGGTTCTGGAAGACCCGCGCGACCTTGGGGTAGTCGGCCGCGAGGCCTGCTTCCTTCTGCACGAGCGAGGCGAAGATGATGACGTGCTCCTGGTCGGCCTCGGCCACGCCGGCCGCCGACAGGTGCTCCTTCATGGTGTCGACCATCGACTTGAAGTACTGCGTGGCGGTCCACCCGGGGTTGATCGGGTAGGTCGCCGGGAACAGCCACCCCTCGAGCGTGGTCACGTTCGACGGCAGGTCGTAGGCGCTGAGGTCCTTCGCGGCGGCGGAGACCTCGGCGGCGGAGAGTCCGGCCTTCGAGACCATGCCGGCCTCGATGTCCTTGAGCGCCGTGCCCTCGGGGATCACGATCGAGGCCTGGACCCGGTTGTCCTTGTCCTGCAGGGCCGCGAGTGCCGCCTTCGAGCTCATCTTCTTCTTGAGCGAGTAGGAACCCGGCTGGAACTGGACGTCCGGGGACGCGAGCAGCAGCTTGTAGAAGACCTTCGAGTCCTTCACGACCCCGCTGCGCTGCAGGGTCGCGGCGACGTTCTCGCCGATGTCGCCCTGCTTGATGGTGATCGTCACCTTGCTGGTGCCGTCGCCGGAGTAGTCGTCGGGCTCCTGGGAGCCGCTGATCGCCGCGACCACCTGCTGGATCTTCGGGGCCGCGAACGCGTAGGCCGACACCCCGACGGCGAGGACAATCGCGACGATGACGATGCCCGCGATCAGCGGGCCGCGACGCCGCTTCGGACGCGGTTCACGCGGGCCGCGTGGCGGCCTGGAGGCGCCCCCGCGTCGACCGCGACCGCCGCGACCGCCGTCTCCCGCGCCTCCGGGGCCGTGGCCGGTCTGGTCGGGTCCACCGGCGCCCGCAGCGGCGGCCGCACCGCCAGCCGAGTCCCCGCGCGCCGCGGCGCGCTGGTCGTCGTCGACACGGAGCTCCCCGGTGAGGAGGGCGTGCACGTCCGGGTGCAGTTCGTCGGGTGAGGACGCCACCGGGGCGTCCGCCGCGGCGGCGCGACGGTCGACATCGGCTCGGACGAGGTCAGGACGGTCGGTGCTCGGCCCGGCCGCGTCGGTGCTGGCCGGGCTCGCGTCCGCTGGCTCCGCGTCGGCGCGTGCACGCGCGGCTTCGGCCGCGCGTGCTTCGCGTCGGGACATCGGTCGACCGGTCGCGTCCGGGTCGGGGGTCTCCGCACGGTCGGAAGTCGTCTTCCGCCGCTCGGCGTCGTTGCCGGGCGCGATGATCGCGTTCCAGTCCAGGTCGTCTGCCAACGGTCCTCGGGTCTCTCGGTCGGGAACTCCGCCTGGGCTCGGTGTGCTGGGCGACGGTGTGGCAGCCGCGTTCAGGCGAGCACTGCGATGGTCCGCAGGTTCAGGGGAGCGTGGCCCCGGGTGGGGCACTGGCCGCACGCTCGTGGTCGAGCGCGTGTTGCAGAATGATAACAGCGGCCGCTTGGTCGATCACGGCGCGGGACTTCTTCGTGTTCTTGCCGGCCTGGTGGAGGCCGCGCTGGGCCGTCACGGTCGAGAGCCGTTCGTCGACCAGGCGCACCGGACGGTGTTCCGCCAGGCGCTCCGCGAACTCCCGGGCGTCCGCCGTGGACGGGGTGTCCCCGCCCGACATCGAGAGCGGCAGCCCGACGACGATCTCGAGGACGTCGTACTCCTGGGCGATCTCGAGGATCCGCCGGACGTCCGTGGCGGCGTGACGGGCGACCGTCTCGACGGGCGTCGCGAGGAGCCCGTCACGGTCGCACACGGCGACCCCGATCCGGGCGCGGCCGACGTCGACGCCGAGCCGGCGCCCGGAGCGGATCGCCACGGTCAGGCCGCGAGCCGGTCGGTGACCGCGCGGAGTGCCGCAGGGAGCGCCGACGCGTCGGTGCCACCGCCCTGCGCGAGGTCCGGCTTGCCGCCGCCACCGCCACCGAGGACGCCGGCGGCCTCCTTCGCGAGCGGTCCCGCCTGCACACCCGCGGCGCGGGCCGCGTCGTTCGTGGCGACGATCACGACGGGCTTGTCGTTGATCACCGCGCCGAGGACGACCACGGCCGCGCCGTCGCCGAGCTGGCCGCGGACGCCGGTCGCGAGCGCGCGCAGGTCGTCACCGGACTGCAGGCCCTGGACGGACTCCGCCACCACGGTCGTCGCGCCCACCGTGGTCGCCTGGCGGGCGATCGCCGGGACACGCTGCTGCAGGTTCGCCGACTCGAACTCGGCGACGCGCTTCTGCGCCTGACGCAGGTCCTCCATCAGGGACTGCACGCGGGAGGGCAGGTCCTCCCGGGGGGCCTTGAGGGCGCTCGACAGCTGGGACACGATGGTGCGCTCGACCGCGAGGTCACGGAAGCCCTCGAGCCCGACGAGCGCCTCGACGCGACGGTTGGTCGAACCGACGCTCGACTCCCCCACGAGGTTGACGAGGCCGACCTGCGCGCTGGATGCGACGTGCGTGCCACCGCAGAGCTCACGCGACCACGGGCCGCCGATGTCGACCATGCGCACCTCGGAGCCGTACTTCTCACCGAAGAGCGCCTGCGCACCGAGGGACTTCGCCTCGTCGAGCGGCAGCACCCTGGTCGAGACCTCGAGGTCGGAGCGGATCGCGGTGTTGACGACCTCCTCGATCTCGGAGCGGGTCTCGAGCGACACCGGCTGCGACCACGAGAAGTCCAGGCGCATGTAGCCCGACTTGTTGTACGAACCGGCCTGCAGTGCCTCCGGGCCGAGGATGTCCCGCAGCGCCGCGTTCACGAGGTGGGTCGCGGAGTGCGCCTGGGTCGCGCCCCGGCGGTACTCGGCGTCGACGACGGTCGTCGCCGGTGCACCGACCCCGACCTCGCCCGAGCGGACCTGGACGGTGTGGCTCCAGAGACCGGCGACGGGACGCTGCACGTCGAGCACCTCGAGGTCGAAGCCGTTGCCGACGATCGAGCCCTGGTCGGCGTCCTGACCACCGGACTCGGCGTAGAGGGAGGTCTCGCCGAGGATGACCTCGGCGATGTCGCCCGCGACCGCGCGGTCGACGCTCACGCCGCCGACGATGATGCCGAGGACGTTCGTCTCGGCCTCGAGTGCGTCGTAGCCGAGGAACACCGTCTCGCCCTTGGCGCGGAACGCGCTGTAGACGCTGAGGTCGGCGAGGGCGGTCTTCTTGCTCTTCGCGTCCGCCTTGGCCCGCGCACGCTGCTCGGACATCAGGGTCTCGAACGCGGTGCGGTCGACCCGGACGCCGGCTTCCTCGGCCATCTCCATGGTGAGGTCGATCGGGAAGCCGAAGGTGTCGTGCAGCAGGAACGCCGTGTCGCCGCCGATCGAGGGCGCACCGTCCTGCTTCGCGCGCTCGACCGCGACGTCGAGGATCGTCGTGCCCTGCGCGAGCGTGCGGAGGAAGGTCTCCTCCTCCGCGTAGGCGATGCGCGCGATCCGGTCGTAGTCGCTCGCGACCTCGGGGTAGGCGTCGCGCATGGCGTCGCGGGACTCGGGGAACAGCTGCGGGAACGTCGCGCCCTCGACACCGAGGAGCCGCATCGCCCGCACGGTGCGGCGGAGCAGGCGACGGAGGATGTACCCGCGTCCCTCGTTCGACGGGGAGACGCCGTCGGCGATGAGCATGAGCGCCGACCGGACGTGGTCCGCGATCACGCGCATCCGGACGTCGTCCTCGTGCACGGCGCCGTACCGGCGCCCGGAGATCTCCGCCGCCTTGTCGAGGACCGGCCGCACCTGGTCGATCTCGTACATGTTGTCGACGCCCTGCTTGATGAAGGCGACGCGCTCGAGCCCCATGCCGGTGTCGATGTTCTTGTTCGGCAGCTCGCCGGTGATCTCGAAGTCGTACTTCGAGCGGACGTCGGCGATCTGGTACTGCATGAACACGAGGTTCCAGATCTCGACGTAGCGGTCGTCGTCGGTCGCCGGACCGCCGTCGATGCCGTACTCGGGACCGCGGTCGAAGAAGATCTCCGAGCAGGGGCCCGCCGGACCGGGCTGACCGGTCGACCAGTAGTTGGTGTCCTTGCCGAGCCGCTGGATCCGCTCGTCGGGGAGCGAGGAGTGCGCCTTCCAGAACGCGATCGCCTCGTCGTCGTCCTCGTACACGGTGACCCACAGGTCGTCGGGCGAGAAGCCGAGGCCGCCGTCGGACTCCGGCGTCGTCAGGAACTGCCAGGCGAACTCGATCGCCTGTTCCTTGAAGTAGTCGCCGAACGAGAAGTTGCCGTTCATCTGGAAGAACGTGCCGTGCCGCGGGGTCTTGCCGACCTCTTCGATGTCGTTCGTGCGGATGCACTTCTGCACGCTCGTGGCGCGGGGGTACGGCGCCGGGATGAGTCCGGTCAGGTACGGGATGAACGGCACCATGCCGGCGACCGTGAACAGGAGCGAGGGGTCGTCCGAGACGAGCGAGGCGGACGGGACGACGGTGTGTCCGCGGTCGCCGAAGAACTGGAGCCAACGGCGGCGGATCTCTGCGGTCTGCATGGTGCTTCCTGATTCAGGTTCGGCGGGAGAGTGTGCGTCGAGGAGGACGTCAGACGTCGGTGCGGAGCTCGGCCTCGCGGGAGCGGTAGCCGTCCGCGACGGCGCCGGTGAAGGCCTTCGTGCGAGCGTTCACGTCGGCGAAGAACCGCGCACCACCGGGGGTGTTCGCGACCTTGTGCGCGACGGCGAACCCGATGACGACGCCGACGGCGACGAAGAACAGCTGCTTCACGGTGCCTCTCCCTCTGCGCACGCGAGCGGTGCGTGCCCAGACGATCCTACCGGCGGTGCCGACCGGGGACGCCGAACGGCGGGCCGTCCTGCTGAGAGGACGACCCGCCGTTCGGGTGTGATCAGTGGATCAGCGAGCTGCGTAGTACTCGACGACGAGCTGCACTTCACAGGTCACGGGGACCTCGGCGCGCTTCGGACGACGAGCCAGGCGGGCCTGGAGCTTGTCGATCTCGACCTCGAGGTAGCCCGGGACCTTTGGCAGGACTTCCTGGTGCCCACCGGCGGCGGCGACCTGGAACGGCTCGAGGGACTCGGAGCGCTGCTTCACGTGGATGAGCTGCCCCTCCTTCACGCGGAAGGACGGACGGTCGACGAGCTTGCCGTCGACGAGGATGTGACGGTGCACGATCAGCTGACGGGCCTGCGCGGTGGTGCGGGCGAAGCCGGCACGCAGCACGAGGGCGTCGAGGCGCTGCTCGAGGAGCTCGACCAGGTTCTCACCGGTCAGGCCCTTCGTCTTGCGGGCCTCTTCGAAGACGATGCGGAGCTGCTTCTCGCGGATGCCGTACTGGGCGCGCAGACGCTGCTTCTCACGGAGACGGACGGCGTAGTCGCTGTCCGCACGACGGCGGGTGCGGCCGTGCTCACCGGGGCCGTAGGGGCGCTTCTCGAGGTAACGGGCCGCCTTCGGCGTCAGCGGGATGCCGAGCGCGCGCGAGAGGCGGGTCTTGCTGCGGGTACGTGACTTGGTAGACACAGGGTCCTTTTCTCTGTCTGAACTGAATGACTCGAGGGGAACCGCTCGACCGTGGGAAACGAGACACACGGACGGAACGAGCCCCGACGACGGGATCCAGAGGGATGAGCCTGTGGGATCGGACGGCTACAGTCCGAACCTCTGCCCCCGTACCACCGGAGTGGCACTCTGTCCTCGACGCAGCCGTGCTCGAGGACCAGGACGTAGGCCCGGCAATGCTAGCAGGATCTCGGCGCGGTCACTACTCGCCGCGGGTGATCTTCCGGAGTCGCTCGAGTCGCGGCCCGACCTCGCGCTCGAAGCCGTTCGCCGTCGGCGTGTAGTACTCGGTGCCCTCGAGCGCGTCGGGCAGGTACTGCTGCTCGGCGACACCGTGCTCGGCGTCGTGCGAGTAGACGTAGCCCTTGCCGTGACCGAGCCGCTTCGCCCCCGGGTAGTGGGCGTCGCGGAGGTGCATCGGCACGACCCCGAGCCGACCGGCCTTGACGTCGGCGATCGCGGCGTTCACGCCGTTGTAGGCGGCGTTCGACTTCGGCGCGGTCGCCAGGTAGACGACCGCCTCGGCCAGCGGGATCCGGCCCTCGGGCATGCCGATCAGCTGGACGGCCTGTGCGGCGGCGACCGCGATCGGCAGCGCCTGGGGGTCGGCCATGCCGATGTCCTCGGATGCCGAGATGATGATCCGCCTGGCGATGAACCGAGGGTCCTCCCCCGCCTCGATCATGCGTGCCAGGTAGTGGAGTGCGGCGTCGACGTCGCTCCCCCGGACGCTCTTGATGAAGGCGCTGATCACGTCGTAGTGCTCGTCGCCCTGGCGGTCGTAGCGGAGCAGTGCCCGGTCGACCGCTGCCGCGACGGTGTCGGCGTCGACGACCGGCACGGTGTCGACGCCGTCGAGCGTGCCGTCCGCGTCGTCGTCGGCCTGCGCCGCCACGGCGGAGGACGCCGCGGCCTCGAGCGCGGTCAGGGCGCGACGGGCGTCGCCGGAGGAGAGCCGGACGATGGCGCTGCGGGCTTCGTCACCGAGGACGACCGATCCGCCGAGGCCCCGCGGGTCCTCGACGGCACGGTCGACGAGCATGCCGAGGTCCTCGTCGGTGAGGGGCTTGAGCGTCAGCAGCAGCGACCGGGACAGCAGCGGCGAGATGACCGAGAACGACGGGTTCTCGGTCGTCGCCGCGATGAGGATGACCCAGCCGTTCTCGACGCCGGGCAGGAGGGCATCCTGCTGCGCCTTGCTGAACCGGTGGATCTCGTCGAGGAACAGGACGGTGGTGGAGCCGTAGAGGTCGCGGTGGGTGAGCGCCTTCTCCATGACCTCGCGCACGTCCTTGACGCCCGCGGTGACGGCGGAGAGCTCGACGAACTCGCGACCGGACTGCCGGGCGATGGCCTGCGCCAGGGTGGTCTTGCCGGTGCCGGGCGGCCCCCACAGGATCACCGAGACACCGCCGGGGTTCTCACGCGTGCCGGTCGCGAGCTGCACGAGGGGGCTGCCGCGGCCGAGCAGGTGCTGCTGGCCGGCGACCTCGTCGAGGCTGGTCGGCCGCATCCGGACCGCGAGCGGGACGGACCCCTGCGCCAACCCGGCGCGACCGCCGGTGGTGGGCGCACGCATGCCCGAACGGTCCGCTGCCATGTGACCAATCGTAGGCCGACCCACCGACAGGGGCGTGCCTCCAGGCCTCCGACAGAGCCGTTTCCAGTACGCTCGTCGCACACTCGACGAGAGGTACGACCAGCACCGTGGCACCGAAGAACCAGGCGCGTGACAACCGGGAGGCGCGTGAGCGCCTCCGCCTCTACACGGCACGGCAGGGCCTGCACGAACGGCAGCGGCGCCGTCGGCTGCGGGACAACGTCGTCGGTGCCGGCGTGCTCGTGCTCGTCGCCGCGCTCGCGACCGGCTCGCAGCTCGCGTTCGCCGGGTCGCAGGGCGGCGGGGCGGACGCGAGCGCGAGTGCCTCCGCGACCGCGACGCCGACCCCGTCCGCGAGTGCCACCGCGGGGAACACCGGCGACGTCCCGAGCAAGTCCATCGCGAAGGACTCCACCTGGACCGGTTCGCTCACCCTCAACAAGGACGTGAAGCTCGGCATCGAGCTGGACGGCGAGAAGGCACCCCAGGCCGCGAGCGTCGAGATCACACTCATCCAGGAGCAGTTCTACAACGGCACCACCTGCCACCGACTCGCCGACAGCACGGGGTTCGCGTTCCTGCAGTGCGGCTCTGCGAACGGCGACGGCACCGGCGACGCCGGCTTCCAGTACGGCCCGCTCGAGAACGTCCCGAGTGACGGCAAGTACGCCAAGGGCACCATCGCCATCGCCCGCGGCTCGTCGCCGTACTCGCAGACCACGCAGTTCTTCATCGTCTACGGCGACACCACGCTGGACGGCTCCACCGGCGGCTACACCGTCGTCGGGAAGGTCACCAGCGGCCTCGACGAACTCGAGTCGAAGATCACGTCGAAGGGCATCTCGTCGGCCGGCAGCGACGGCACCGGCGAGCCGAAGGTGGCGACCAAGATCACCGGCGCGACGATCGCGCGGGAGAAGTAGTCCACAGGCGCGCCGACCGGACGGGTCGCAGATGCGCTCCGTGCAATAGGCTGACGACCTGACCGTGCCGACGGCGACGTCGGTGATGCACGACCACGATCGAGGCGAGACCTGTGGGACCTGACGAAGCAACGACCTGGGGGCGGGTCGACGAGAACGGGACGGTGTACGTCCGGTACGAGGACACCGAGAAAGCCGTCGGTGAGTACCCGGACGCGACACCGGACGAAGCCCTCGCCTACTTCGCGCGGAAGTACGCCGACCTCGAGGGGCAGGTGAAGATCGCCGAGCAGCGCGTCCAGCGTGGTGCCTCGGCGAACGACGTCGCCCGCACGGTCGAGCACCTGCAGGCCCTCGTGGCCGAGGCCCGCGTCGTCGGCGACCTCAAGTCACTCGAGACCCGCGTCGGCGCCCTGACCGAGCAGCTCGGCTCCCTGACGAAGGAGCAGGCGGAACAGGCCCAGCAGGCACTGGCGGACGCCCTGGCGCACCGCACCGCCCTGGTCGAGGAAGCCGAGGCCCTCGCCGCGGTCGACCCGGCACGCGCGCAGTGGAAGCAGATCACCGCACAGCTCGACGACGTCTTCGCGCGGTGGCAGCAGCACCAGCACGACGGCCCGCGCATCCCCAAGAACGAGGCGAACGAGCTCTGGAAGCGCTTCCGCGCGGCCCGCTCGACCGTCGACCAGCACCGTCGTGCCTTCTACTCCGAGCTCGACGCGCAGCACCGCGACGCGCGCAACCGCAAGCAGGAGCTCGTGCAGCAGGCCGAGGCGCTCGCACCCCGCGGGTCCGACGCGATCCCCGCGTACCGCGAACTGCTCGACGACTGGAAGGGCGCGGGGCGGGCCGGCAAGCGGCACGACGATGCGCTCTGGGCTCGTTTCAAGGCCGCGGGTGACGTGCTGTTCGAGCAGCGCCACGCCGAAGCCGCTGCCGAGAACGTCGAGTACTCGGCGAACCTCGAAGCGAAGCAGGCGCTGCTGACCGAAGCCGAGCCGCTCCTGAAGGTCACCGACCGAGCTGCCGCACGCAAGACCCTGACGGGCATCCAGCGCCGCTGGGACGAGATCGGCAAGGTCCCCCGCGCGGACGTCCGGCGCATCGAGGACCGCCTGCGCGCCGTCGAGGACCACGTCCGCAGCCTCGAAGACGAGCACTGGAAGGCCTCCGACCCGGAGCGCAAGGCCCGACAGACCGGTCTCGCGAGCCAGCTCGAGGACGCCATCGGCAAGCTCGAGTCCGAGCTCGCCGAGGCGCAGGCCTCCGGTGACGCCCGCAAGATCAAGGACGCCCAGGAAGCCCTCGACGCCCGCAAGATCTGGCTCGACGCCCTCGGCGGCTGATCCGTCCCGTCCGACGGATCCCGTACGACGAAGCCCCCGTGACCGATCGGTCACGGGGGCTTCGTCGTACCAGAGGGGTCAGACGACCGCGGGCAGGCCCAGCAGCGTCCGGATGTCACGGTCGTCCTGCCGCATCTGCTCGGCGAGCTCGTCCATCGAGTCGAACTTCACCATGCCCCGCACGTACGAGACGAACAGCACCGAGATCGTGTCGCCGTAGAGGTCGATGTCGACGTCGAGCAGGTGCGCCTCGATCTGCTTCGCCGGGACCCCCTCGAACGTCGGGTTGTTGCCGACGGACACGGCAGCCGGGTACACGGTGCCGTCGTGCAGCACCCGTGCCGCGTAGACGCCGTCGGCGGGGATGAAGCCCTCGGACGCCGGGTCGAGGTTCGCCGTCGGGTAGCCCATCGCCCGGCCGCGCTCGTTCCCGTGCACGACGACGCTCCGCACGGCGTGCTCACGGCCGAGCAGCCGCGCGGCCTCGGCCACGCGGCCGTCGCCGAGGAGCTCGCGGATCCACGTCGAGGAGACCCGACGCTCACCGTCCGGACGGACGTCGTCCACCAGGTCGACGTCGTCGATGAGCTCGACGGTGAAGCCGTACCGCTGGCCCAACGTGCGCAGGAGCGCGACGTCGCCGGCGCCCTTCGCACCGAAGCGGAAGTCGCTGCCGACGAACACGAGCTTCGCGTGCAGGGTGTCGACGAGGATCTCGGACACGAAGACCTCTGGTGCCTTCGACTGCAGGTCCTGGTCGAACCGGAGCAGCAGGGTGGCGTCGACCCCGACCTCGTCGAGCAGTTCCCGGCGCTGGGCGGGGCTCGTCAGCGCGGGCGGCACCTTGTCCGGGTCGATGACGTTGAGCGGGTGCCGGTCGAACGTGACGACCGTGGAGACGAGGGCGTGCTCGCGCGCGGCACGCTCGAGGTGCGCGATGACCGCGCGGTGCCCGACGTGGACGCCGTCGAACTTGCCGATGGTGACGGCGCTCGGGCCGAAGGCCTGCGCCACGTCGGCGGTGTCGTCGTAGTACTGCACGTCGGTCCCTACTCGCCGGCCGGAACGGCGGACGGGGTCGTCTCGGTCGCGGTGGCGGTGCGGTGGTGCTTGCGGAGCCACCAGAGTCCGGCCGCCGGCAGCACGAGCGGCGCGAAAGCGTAGCCCAGGCCGTAGTACGACCAGATGGTGTCGTCCGGGAACAGCTGCCGGTCGATGAGCGACAGCGTCCCGATCACGAGCACACCGGTCATCTCGAAGACGATGGTCACGCAGGCGACGCGGTACCAGAACCGACCCGGCACGATGAGCGCGATCATCGCGACGATGTACACGACCGCGGCGACGGCGCTGAGCGTGTACGCGAACGGTGCGAACGAGAACTTCTCGATGATCTGCACGACGCTGCGACCCGTCGCCGCCAGCGCGAGGATGCCGTAGACGGCGATGAGGACGCGGCCGATGCCGGTCGCGAGGGAGGATCTGGTCGCCATTGCACCGATTCTACCGACGGCGGACGACCACCATGACGCACCACGACGAACACGCAGCAGCCGGGGTGCGGCTGCGGGCGGGTCAGTTCAGGGCGAACCAGATCTGGTACATCCGGTAGACCATCACCGCGACCGTGAACGCACCGGCGCCGAGGACGACGGTGCTCCACTTCGTCCGGTCGACGAGGGCCCAGACGATGGCCGCCGGCGGGACGAGGAGCACCGACACCGCGTACACGCCGAACTCGAGTGCGTTGCCGACCGGCGGGCTGCCCGTGAGCGGCAGGACGAGCGAGATCACGCCCTGCGCGACGAGCAGCAGCTCGATGAGTGCGAGGGACCCGACCGTGTAGTCGTTCGGCTTCCAGCCGACGAAGCCGACGACCACGGCGAAGAGCCCGGCGAGCACGGCGACGACGAGCTGGACCCACATGAACCACTCGATCACGCGCCCACCCCCGGCGCCGTCGGGAAGTTCGTGATGACGCGGAGGAGACCGCGACGCACCGAGACGAGGCCGACGAGCCGGTCCCCCTCGGTCGCGACGGCGGCGACCGGGCCGTCGGTGTCCGGGTGGTCGGCGGCGACGCGCTTGCCGTCGGCGAGGTCCTTGGCGTCGGCCGGGTCGAGCGGCACGGACGGGAAGAGCGCGCGGGCGACGTCGACCGGTCGGGCGAGTGCGGCGCGGACGTCGACGGACTCGTCCTCGAGGTCGATCGCGTCGTCGACGCTGAAGGGGCCGACCTCGGTCCGGCGGAGCGCGGTCAGGTGCGCACCGGTCCCGAGCGCGGCGCCGACGTCCCGGGCCAGGGCGCGGACGTACGTCCCGGACGAGCAGGTGACGACCACGTCGAGGTCGACCACGGCGGTGTCGGTGCCGTCGACGGTCACCACACGGTCGCCCCGGCCGGTGACGTCGAAGCGCGACACCGTGACCGTGCGGGACTGCAGGACGACCGCTTCGCCCTTGCGTGCGAGGTCGTAGGCGCGGCGACCGTCGACCTTGATGGCGCTGACGGTCGAGGGCACCTGCGAGATCACGCCGCGCTGGGCGGCCACGGCCCGCTCGACCGCTTCCTCGGAGACGTCGGCGGACGCCGTGCCGACCGCGGCGGTGGGCGCACCGTCAGCGTCGTCGGAGTCGGTGGACACGCCGAGGCGGATCGTCGCCGTGTACGTCTTGCCGAGGCCGACGAGGTGCGTCAGGAGCCGGGTCGACGGACCGATCCCGAGGAGCAGCAGACCGGTCGCCATCGGGTCGAGCGTGCCGGCGTGGCCGACCTTCTTCAATCCGAGCCGACGTCGGGCGATCGAGACCACCCGGTGACTGGAGATCCCCTGCGGCTTGTCGACGAGGAGGATGCCGTCGGGCGCGGATTCGAGCACCAGAGGAGATTACCAGCGCTCCGGCCGGTCAGCAGGCGTCGTTCCACTCACGACGCGGGTGGTCCGGGTCCGTGACGTCCAGCACCGCGGAGGCCGCGATCTTGACGTCCGCACGACGCTCGAGGCGCCCGGACTCCTGCTCCACCCACAGCGACCAGCGCCAGAGCGTTCGCGTGTGGTGCGCGAGGACCCCGTGCCCGTGCACGACGAGCACGCCGGGGCCCTCGCCGGTGGAGCGGAACGGCGCGACCAGGTCCGCTCGCAGGGTGTCCACGTCGCCGGAGGGTGCCGCCGCCGCCATCGCGGACACACCGTGCTGCTCGAAGCCGCCGACGAGGCCGGCCGCGACGCGCTCGAGGTCGGTGCCGGCCTGCCCGTCGATGCCGACGACGGTCCGGTTCGTGCCGACCTGCGCGATCACCTCGGCCGCGATCGCGGCCATGGTGTCGATCTCCTGGGGTGCCCAACGTGCCATGCACCCACCGTAGGCTGTCGTGGTGAACGCAAGTCGTGCCTCCCGTCCGGATGTGGACAACCGGACCCGTCCACAGGACGCAAACCGACAAGCGGACATCGCGACACCGCTCATCGCGTGGTTCCGTGCCGAGGCACGGGACCTGCCTTGGCGACGACCGGGTTTCCCCGCGTGGGGCACGCTGGTCAGCGAGATCATGCTGCAGCAGACCCAGGTCGCGCGCGTGATCCCCCGACTGGAGGCATGGCTCACGAGGTGGCCGACGCCTGCGGACCTCGCGGCCTCGCCCCCGGCGGACGCGGTGCGGGCCTGGGACCGGCTCGGCTACCCGAGACGGGCACTCGCCCTGCACGCGGCCGCGACGGCGATCGCCGAGCAGCACGGCAACGTCGTGCCACGGGACGTCGACGCGCTGCTCGCGCTGCCCGGCATCGGCGACTACACGGCGCGGGCGGTCGCGGTCTTCGCCTACGGCGACCGGCACCCGGTCGTCGACGTCAACGTCCGTCGTGTGCTCGCCCGCGCGCTGCTCGGGCAGGGCGAGCCCGGCCCGGCGAAGGCGAAGCGCGACCTGCCGCTCATGGAGTCGGTGCTGCCGCGGGACCGCGACGACGCGGCGGCGACGAACGCCGCGGTGATGGAGATCGGCGCGCTCGTCTGCGTCGCCCGCTCCCCCGCCTGCGACGCCTGTCCGATCGCGGACCGTTGCGCCTGGCGCGCCGCCGGGTACCCCGAGCACGACGGTCCACGCGCCCCGCGACAGGCGAAGTTCGCCGGCAGCGACCGCCAGGTGCGCGGGCTCATCATGGCGGAGCTGCGCGCCAGCGACGTCCCGGTCACCCGCGACGAGATCGAACCGGTGTGGCCGGACGCCGAACAGCGGGACCGGGCGCTCGCGTCGCTCCTGCGCGACGGACTGGCCGTCGGGGACGACGCGAGCGGCTACCGGCTCCCGGAGGGCTGACCAGACGGGTCAGGCACGCGCCTCGTCGGCGTCGTCCGCGTCCTCGTCCTCGTCCTCGTCCTCGTCCTCGTCGTGCTTGTACGGGTCGGCGTCGCCGGCGTAGCTCGCACCGGCCGCCGCCGCACGGACCTGCTCGTCACGCACCTGGGCCTGCACGAGCAGGTCCTCCATGTGCGCCGAGGTCTCCGGCAGCGCGTCGGCGATGAACTCGAGCGACGGGGTGAGCCGTGCGGTGATGTTCTTGCCGACCTCGGACCGGAGCAGGCCCGTCGCGGCCTTGAGCGCCGCCGCGGAGTCGGCGCGTTCCTCGTCGGTGCCGTACACGGTGTAGAAGATCGACGCGTGCTGCAGGTCACCGGTCACACGGACGTCGGTGATCGTCACGAACCCGAGCCGCGGGTCGCGCAGCCCCTTGTCGAGTCGGCGTGCGACGACTTCCTTGATGCGGTCCGCCATCTTGCGTGCGCGCTGCGGATCGGCCATGGGTGCCTCCTGTGGAGATGTCTTGCTCTGGAACGGGGCTGGGCCCCGGCCTCCCGTGAAGGAAGCCGGGGCCCAGGGTAGTCACACGATCAGTCGCGCGGCTTCTCGACGAGCTCGGTGGTCTCGATCTCGTCGCCGATCTGGATGTCGTTGAACTTGCCCAGACCGATACCGGCTTCGAAGTCCGTGCGGACCTCGGTGACGTCGTCCTTGAAGCGACGCAGCGACTCGATGGCCAGACCATCGGCGAGCACCACGCCTTCTCGGATGACGCGCGCCTTGGCGTTGCGCGTGATCGTGCCGGAGCGGACGATGACACCCGCGATGTTGCCGAACTTCGAGGAACGGAACACCTCGCGGATCTCGGCGACACCCGACTGGACCTCTTCGTACTCGGGCTTGAGCATGCCCTTGAGGGACTGCTCGATGTCCTCGAGTGCGTTGTAGATGACCGAGTAGAAGCGCACGTCGATGCCTTCGCGCGCCGCACGCTCGCGGGCCTTGACGTCCGGGCGGACGTTGAAGCCGACGACGATCGCGTTGTCGATCGTGGCCAGGTCGATGTCCGACTCCGTGATCGCACCGACGCCGCGGTGCAGGATCCGGAGCTGGACGCTGTCGTCGACCTCGATGTCCAGGAGCGACTGCTCGAGTGCCTCGACGGCACCGGAGACGTCACCCTTGATGATGAGGTTGAGCGAGTCGACCTTGCCCTCTTCGAGTGCACGGGTGAAGTCCTCGAGCGAGATGCGCTTGCGGGCCTTGGCCAGCTGGGCGTTGCGCTCGGCGGCTTCACGCTTCTCGGCGATCTGACGTGCCGTGCGGTCCTCTTCGGTGACGAGGAACGTGTCGCCAGCGCGGGGCACCGAGGACAGACCCTGCACCTGGACCGGGCGGCTCGGCGTCGCGGCCTTGACCGCCACGCCGTTCTCGTCGGTCATCGCACGGACGCGACCGTAGGCCGTGCCCGCGACGATGGCGTCGCCGACGTGCAGCGTGCCGGACTGGATGAGCACGGTCGCAACCGAACCACGGCCCTTGTCGAGGCGTGCTTCGATCGCCACACCGCGGGCGTCCTTGTCGGGGTTCGCACGCAGGTCGAGACCGGCGTCGGCCGTGAGCAGCACCGCGTCCAGGAGGTCCTGGATACCGATGTTCTGACGAGCCGACACGTCGACGAACATGACGTCGCCGCCGTACTCCTCGGCCACCAGGTTGTACTCGGTGAGCTGCTGGCGGACCTTGGCCGGGTTCGCGCCTTCCTTGTCGATCTTGTTCACCGCGACCACGATCGGCACACCGGCCGACTGCGCGTGGTTCAGTGCCTCGATCGTCTGGGGCATGATGCCGTCGTCCGCCGCGACCACGAGGATCGCGATGTCCGTCACCTGGGCACCACGGGCACGCATGGCCGTGAAGGCCTCGTGACCCGGGGTGTCGATGAAGGTGATCGGGCGCTCGATGCCCTCGTGCTCGGTGACGATCTGGTACGCACCGATGTGCTGGGTGATGCCACCGGCCTCGCCCTCGACGACCTTCGAGTTGCGGATGGCGTCGAGCAGGCGGGTCTTGCCGTGGTCGACGTGACCCATGACGGTGACCACCGGGGGCCGCTGCTGCAGCACCGAGTCGTCCTCGTCGTCCAGCTCGGCCTCGAGGTCGATGTCGAAGCCCTCGAGGAGCTCCTTGTCCTCGTCCTCGGGCGAGACGATCTGGATCTTGTAGCCCAGCTCCTCGCCGAGGACCTCGAACGTGGCCTCGTCCAGCGACTCGGTCGCGGTCGCCATCTCACCGAGGTGGAACAGCACCGTCACCAGGTTGCCGGGGCTCGCGTCGATCTTGTCCGCGAAGTCCGAGATGCTCGCACCGCGACGCAGACGGACGACCGTGTTGCCGTCGCCTCGAGGGACCTGCACACCGCCGAGCGACGGCGCCTGCCGCATCTCGTACTCGGCGCGCTTCGTCCGCTTCGACTTGCGGGCACGGCTCTTGCCGCCACCGCGACCGAACGCACCAGCGGTACCGCCACCGGGGCCACGACCGCGGCCACCGCCACCGGCGGGACGCGGGCCGCTGAAGGCCGGACGCGGGAAGCCGCCACCGGCACCACCGGCACCGCCCGGACGACCACCGGGGCCGCCACGACCGCCGCCACCCTGGCCCGGGCGCTGCCCGAAGCCGTTCGGACGGTTGCCCTGACCGGGACCACCGGGACGCGGCGCACCCGGACGGGGAACGCCCGGACGCGGCGGGGCGGGACGCGGGATGCCGTTGCCGCCACCGGCGCCGCCGGCGGGGCGCTGGCCCATGCCCTGGTTGGACGAGTACGGGTTGTTGCCCGGACGCGGCGGGCGCGAGCCCATGCCCTGGCTCGACGCGTAGGGGTTGTTGCCGGGGCGTGCGCCCGGCTTCGGGCCACCCGGCTTCGGGCCAGCTGCGGCACCGGGCTTCGGTGCGCCGCCGGGCTTGACGGCGTCGCCCTTCGGCTCGGCTGCTGCGTCGGGACCGGCGTCGCCGGACTTCTCGGCAGCGGCCTTCTCGGCAGCGGCGGCCTTGCGAGCAGCCTCGGCCTCGGCCTGTCGCTGAGCGACGGACTTCGGGGCGGCCGGGGTCGGGACGTCGGCGGCGGGCGCCTGCACCTCGGGCTCGGGCTCGGGGGTGGGGGCCGGACGGACCGGACCGGGGCGGGGGCCGCCGGGCTTCGGTGCGCCCGACTTCGGCGCCGCGGTCTTGGCCGGCGCGCTCGGGGTCTGTGCCGCAGCGGGCTTCGACGCCGAGGCGCCGTCAGCCTGCAACGCAGCGCGGAGCTTGCGTGCGACGGGGGGTTCGACACTGGAGCTCGGGCCCTTGACGAACTCGCCGAGTTCCTTGAGCTTCTCCATTGCGGTCTTGCTGTCGACACCGAGTTCGGATGCGATCTCGTGTACGCGTGGTTTTGCCACTGTTCTCCTTCACGGGTCCCACCCCGTGCAAGGGGCAGGACTCAATGGATGACGGGTCTCATTTCGAGCCGCTCATCAGTTGTCCATAAGCCGTTCAGCCTGTTCTGTCATGTCCTGGTCGCGTGCCTGAGGTTCGGGGCGCCGGAGCGCTTCGAGGTAGTCACGGACCGCGGACGTGTCCGGTTCATGATCGAGCCGGAGCGCCCGGCGGAAAGCCCGGCGCTTGACGGCCTGATCATGTGCTTCGACGGTCGGTGTGAGCCACGCTCCCCGCCCCGGCATGACTGCCTTCGGGTCCGCCACGACACGACCGTCGCTCAGGGCGACGACACGGAGGAGGGAGGACCGGGGAGCACGACGGCGACTGCCGATGCATGTTCTGACGGGAACCACCTTACTCCTCCCCTCCGACGACCGCGATCCGGCGCGCCCGGATCGGACGTGCCACGAGCGAAACCGTCAGTCCTCGCCGTCCAGGATCGAGTCCGGCTGGATGTCGATCCGGGCACCGGTGAGCTTCGCGGCGAGGCGGGCGTTCTGCCCTTCCTTGCCGATCGCGAGCGACAGCTGGTAGTCCGGCACGAGTGCGCGGACGGCCTTCGTCGAGGCGTCGAGCACGAAGGCGCTCGTCACCTTGGCCGGCGACAGCGCGCTCGCCACGAACGAGGCCAGGTCGGACGAGTAGTCGACGATGTCGATCTTCTCGGCGCCGAGCTCGGTCGTCACGGCGCGGACGCGGGCACCGAGCTCGCCGATGCACGCACCCTTGGCGTTCACGCCGGGCTCGTTGGCCTTGACCGCGATCTTCGTGCGGTGTCCGGCCTCGCGGGCGAGGGAGGTGATCTCCACGACACCGGACGCGATCTCCGGCACCTCGAGCGCGAAGAGCTTGCGGACCAGGCCCGGGTGGGTGCGCGACACGGTGATCTGCGGGCCCTTGGCACCACGACCGACGCTCGTCACGTACACGCGGATGCGCGAACCGTGCTTGTACTCCTCGCCGGGCACCTGCTCCTCGGGCGGGAGGATCGCCTCGACCGTGCCGAGGTCGACGTGCACCATCTTCGGGTTCGGGCCCTGCTGGACCACGCCCGCGACGATGTCGCCCTCCTTGCCGCGGAACTCGCCGAGGATCTTGTCGTCGCCGATGTCGCGCAGGCGCTGGTTGATGACCTGCTTCGCGGCGAAGGCGGCGATGCGACCGAAGTCGCTCGGCTGGTCGACGGCCTCGCCGATGACGGCGCCCTCGTCGTCGCGCTCGGGCACGAAGACGGACACCTCGCCCGACTTGCGGTCGAGCTCGACGCGGGTCTGCGCGTCGACGGGTTCCTCGTTCTCCGCGCGGTGCTTCTGGTACGCGGTCAGGATGGCCTGTTCGATGATCTGGACGAGTTCGTCGAACGGGATCTCCCGCTCACGCTCCATGAGTCGCAGGACTGCGAGATCGATCTTCACCGAGGGCCTCCGTATTCAGATGAGTCGCTTCCGCGGATGGAACGGCGCGGAAGTCGGCGACCAGACTACCGCACTGCGGGTGGCGGACCCGGCCGGACGACGGACGAGAGGTGGGCCCCGCCCGCCGGTGCCCGCGCACCGCGCCAGCCGGGTGACGGCCGAGACGGGAGGCGCGGTACCAGCTGGCACCGCGCCTCCCGTCCGCTGGTCGGTCGCGTCTAGATCGCGCGGACCGCCTCGAGCAGCTCGGCCACGGGCACGTCGCGGCGTTCGCCGCTCGCACGGTTCCACAGCTCGACGACGCCGTCGGCCGCGCCGCGGCCCGCGACGACGACGATCGGCATGCCGAGGAGCTCGGCGTCGCGGAGCTTCACGCCCGGCGAGACCTTCGGGCGGTCGTCGTAGAGGACCTCGAAGCGCTCGCCCTCGAGGTCGGCGACGATCGATGTCGCCAGGTCGTAGGCGACCTCGTCCTTGCCGGTCGCGACGACGTGCACGTCGAACGGTGCGACGTTCTTCGGCCAGGCGAGGCCCTTCTCGTCGTTGTGCGCCTCGGCCAGGATCGCGAGGATGCGCGTCACGCCGATGCCGTACGAGCCCATCGTGACCGTGGCGAGCTTGCCGTTCTCGTCCTGCACCTTGAGGCCCAGCGCCTCGGCGTACTTCCGCCCCAGCTGGAAGACGTGGCCGATCTCCATGCCACGAGCGGTCTCGAGCGGGCCGGAGCCGTCCGGCGCGGGGTCGCCGGCGCGGACGTCGGAGACCTCGGCCACGCCGTCGGCGACGAAGTCACGACCGGCGACGAGGCCGGACACGTGCACGCCGCGCTCGTTCGCGCCCGTGACCCACGCGGTGCCGTCGACCACGCGGGGGTCGACGAAGTAGCGGATGCCGGTCGCGCTGTCGGCGCCGAGGACCTGCGGGCCGATGTAGCCCTTGACCAGGCCCCGGTGCTTGCGGAAGTCGTCGTCGCCCGCGGGCTCGACCTCGGCCGGGGCGAACGCCACCTCGGCGCGCTTCAGGTCGACGTCGCGGTCGCCGGGGAGGCCGACGACCACGACCTCGCGGGTGCCGTCGAGGTGCGTCAGCGCGAGCACGACGTTCTTCAGCGTGTCGGCGGCCGTCCAGGGGGCGCCGTCGCGCGGGGCGACCTCGTTCGCGTGTGCCACGAGCGTGTCGATCGTGGGGGTGTCCGACGCGGGGAGGAGCACCGCTTCCGGCTGGCCCTCGATCGGCAGCCCGTCCGGGACGGGTGTGACGTAGGCCTCGACGTTGGCCGCGTAGCCGCCGGCGCTGCGGACGAAGGTGTCCTCGCCCACGCCGATCGGGTGCAGGAACTCCTCGGACTTCGAGCCGCCCATCGCGCCGGCGTCCGCCTTGACGATGACGTACTCGAGGCCGAGGCGCGCGAAGATCTTCTCGTAGGCGTCGCGCATGACTTGGTAGCTGCGCTCGAGGCCCTCGTCGGTGAGGTCGAACGAGTACGCGTCCTTCATGGTGAACTCGCGGCCGCGCAGGAGGCCGGCGCGGGGGCGTGCCTCGTCGCGGTACTTGTCCTGGATCTGGAACAGCGTGACCGGCAGGTCCTTGTACGAGCCGTACAGGTCCTTCACCAGGAGCGCGAACATCTCCTCGTGCGTGGGCGCGAGCAGGTAGTCGGCGCCCTTGCGGTCCTGCAGGCGGAACATGCCGTCGCCGTACTCGGTCCAGCGGTTCGTCGCCTCGTACGGTTCGCGGGGCAGCAGCGCGGGGAGCAGGACCTCCTGCGCGCCGGCGGCCACCATCTCCTCACGGATGATCGCCTCGATGCGGGCGCGGACCTTCAGCCCGAGCGGCAGCCACGCGAAGATCCCCGGGGACTGGCGACGGACGTAGCCGGCGCGGACGAGGAGCTTGGCGCTCGTCACCTCGGCGTCGGAGGGGTCGTCGCGGAGCGTACGGAGGAACAGATGCGAAAGCCGTGTGACCACGGGGCAAGCCTAGCGGCGGTGCGGGGCGGGCGGCGCTCGGGGTCGCGGGCGGCTTCCGCGCCGGGCCTCCAGTCCGACGCGACCGCGCACGGTGCGAGGTTCGCCGACCGGTGCGGCGCCAGCCGCCCCGTGCCCACCTACAGACCCGCATCCAGCAAGCAAGCTCGCACGGGATGGCGAACCGAGCACGGTGCGGGCCGCGGCTGCGCGCGGCGAACGCAGCACGGTGCGGACCGGGTCAGCGCGCGGTGGCCGCACCGCGCCTCCAGGCCGACGCGACCGCGCACCGTGCGAGGTTCGCCAACCGGTGCAGCGCCAGCCGCTCCGCGCGCTCCTACAGACCCGCACCCAGCAAGCAACCCCGCACGCGGCCGCGAACGCAGCACGGTGCGGACCGGGGCAGCGCGCGATAGCCGCACCGCGCCTCCAGTCCGACGCGACCGCGCACCGTGCGAGGTTCGCCAACCGGTGCAGCGCCAGCCGCTCCGTGCGCGCCTACAGACCCGCACCCAGCAAGCAACCCCGCACGGGACGGGGAACCCAGCACGGTGCGCACGCCCCAACCCGCACCCGGCACACCCCGCCCCAGGCCGGCACACCCCGCCCAACCGGGCTCACCCCGCCCAACCCGGCTCACCCCACCCGACCCACACCACGACGGACCGGAGGCCCGGCGCCACCTGGCACCGGGCCTCCCGTCAGCGGAGCAACGCGCCCGCGACTACGAGGTGACGACGAGCGGCTTGCCGGTCCCGGCGGCCGGCCCCATCTCGTCCGCGAGCCGGTTCGCCTCGGTGATGAGCGTCTGGACGATCTCGGCTTCGGGGACGGTCTTGATGACCTCGCCCTTGACGAAGATCTGCCCCTTGCCGTTGCCGGACGCGACGCCGAGGTCGGCCTCACGAGCCTCGCCCGGGCCGTTCACGACACAGCCCATGACGGCGACGCGCAGCGGGACGGTCATGCCCTCGAGCCCCTTCGTCACGTCGTTCGCCAGCTGGTAGACGTCGACCTGGGCACGGCCGCAGCTCGGGCAGGAGACGATCTCGAGCTTGCGCTCGCGCAGGTTGAGGGACTGCAGGATCTGCAGGCCGACCTTGACCTCTTGCGCAGGCGGGGCGGAGAGGGAAACTCGGATGGTGTCGCCGATGCCCTCGGCCAGCAGGATGCCGAACGCCGTAGCGCTCTTGATGGTGCCCTGGAACTCGGGGCCGGCCTCGGTCACGCCGAGGTGCAGCGGCCAGTCCCCCGCGGCGGCGAGCTGGCGGTAGGCCTTCACCATGACGATCGGGTCGTTGTGCTTGACCGAGATCTTGAAGTCGTGGAAGTCGTGCTCCTCGAACAGCGAGGCTTCCCACACGGCGGACTCGACGAGCGCCTCGGGCGTGGCCTTGCCGTACTTCTGCAGCAGGCTCGGCTCGAGCGACCCGGCGTTGACGCCGATGCGGAGGGAGACGCCGGCGTCCTTCGCCGCCTTGGCGATGGCACCGACCTGGTCGTCGAACTTCCGGATGTTACCCGGGTTCACTCGGACCGCGGCGCACCCGGCGTCGATGGCCTGGAAGACGTACTTCGGCTGGAAGTGGATGTCGGCGATCACCGGGATCTGCGACTTCTTCGCGATGATCGGCAGCGCGTCGGCATCGTCCTGGCTCGGCACGGCGACGCGCACGATGTCACAGCCCGAGGCCGTGAGCTCGGCGATCTGCTGCAGCGTCGCGTTGATGTTCGTCGTCGGCGTCGTGGTCATCGACTGGACGGAGACCGGCGCGTCGCCGCCCACGAGGACCTTGCCGACCCGGATCTGCCGGGACTTGCGGCGTGGGCTCAGGGTTTCGGGGACTTTCGGCAGACCGAGGTTCACTGCAGGCACGAGGTGCACTCTACGCGCTCCCGGTGACGGCCCGCCCCGCGTGCGCAGGATGTTCAGACGACCGTGATGAGCGGCGCGTACAGGCGCATCGCCGCGAGTGCCCGCTCGTGGTCCTCGTCGCTCGCTCCGGCGCACGCCTCGGCGACGACCGTCACGGTCGCGCCCGCGTCGGCCGCCGCCAGCGCGGTGGAGAGGACGCAGCAGTCGGTGGACACGCCGACCAGGACGAGGTGCGGACGGTCGCCGGTCACGGCCTGGAGGCGCGTCCCCCACTTGCCGAAGGACGTCTCGGTGACGACGGGGTCGCGTCGGTCCGCGGCGGCCGTCGCGAACGGCTCGGTCAGGTCCCAGAGCGGGTCGGTGTCCGGCACCAGTGCGAACGGCCACTCGCGGTAGTACGGCACCCACGCACCCTGCGGGTGCTCCGGGGCGACGAAGCGCGTGAACACCGTGCGGCCGGTGAACCGCGGCAGGAGCCGTTCGATCCCGGCGGCGGCGTGGTCGAAGCGCAGGGTCGCCCAGGGGCTGTCGCCGGTGAAGACCTCCTGCATGTCCACGACGACGAGCCACGCGTCGTCCGGCACCCCCGCGACGGCGTCGTCCACCGCGTTCACGCCTGCTCCTGCCGTCGGACCGAGCCCCGGGCGAACGCCAGCGTCCCGACGAACCCGACGACGAGCGCGACGAGCACCCCGAGGTTCGCGTACGCCCACGCACCGGTCCGGCCGCCGAGGCCGAACGGCTCGAGCAGGTAGCCCTGCCAGTTGAGCCAGGACGGCACCCCGTAGGTGTTCGTCACGAGTCCCCAGCCGAGGGCGGTCCCGACGACCACGAGTCCGACGGCGAGCCAGCGCACGTCGCCGTACCGGCCGCGGCGGTCCTCGAGCTCCCGCTCGGCGTAGGGCGCCCGGCGGATGACGACGTCGGCGACGAAGACCCCGCACCACGCGGCGATCGGCACACCGAGGGTCACGAGGAACGCTTGGAACGGCTGGATGAACGAGTCGGCGAAGAACACCACGTAGACGGCACCGGCGACCATGAACACGCCGTCCACCCCGGCCGCGACGGGCCGCGGGATCCGGATGCCGGCGCTCAGCAGGGCGAGCCCGGAGCTGTAGATGTCGAGGACCGCGCCGCCGACGAGCCCGAGGACCGCGACGAGCGCGAACGGGATGAGGAACCACACCGGCAGCACCGTCGTCAGCGCCCCGATCGGGTCGGCGGCGATCGCCGTGTTGAGGTCCTTCGAGGAACCGGCGAGCAGGACACCGAGGACGACGAGCACGATCGGCGCGAGGGCCCCGCCGAACGTGGTCCACCAGACGACCCCGCGCGTCGAGGCCGACCGCGGCAGGTACCGCGAGTAGTCCGCCGCGGCGTTCACCCAGCCGAGGCCGAACCCGGTCATCACGAGCACGAGCGCGCCGACGACGTTCTGGGCACTCCCGGCCGGCAGCGCGGCGATGGCGCCGAGGTCGATCGACGGCAGTGCCAGCACGACGTAGACGACGGTGAGCACCGCGGTGATGACCGTGATCCACGTCTGCAGGCGCATGATCACGTCGAACCCGGCGATGCCCGCACCGACGACGAGCGCGGCGACGACCACGAGCGCGACGAGCTTCGTCAGGACGCCGCCGTCCCACCCGAGTTCCCGGAACACCGTCGAGGTCGCGAGGACCGCCGCCGACGCCAGCGCGGTCTCCCACCCGACGGTGAGGATCCAGCTGAGGAACGCGGGCAGGCGGTTCCCGCGCACGCCGAACGCGGCACGACCGAGCACCATCGTCGGCGCCGAGCCCCGCTTGCCGGCGATCGCCACGATGCCGCACAGCAGGAACGAGAACGCGACCCCGATGACGGAGACGATCGTGGCCTGCCAGAACGAGATGCCGAACCCGAGGACGAACGAGCCGTAGGACAGGCCGAGCACCGAGATGTTCGCGGCGAACCACGGCCAGAAGAGGTCTCGCGGACGTCCCTTCCGGTCGGACTCCGCGATGACGTCGGTGCCCTGCCGCTCGACCGTGCGGACTTCCGGAGCTGTGCTCATGTGCGAAAGCGTAGTGCGCGGTCGAGACCCCGTCGCTACCCGAACAGGTTCACGGGCCGCACGATGTCGGCGTAGATGAGCAGTGCGCTCATGCCGGCGAGCAGCACCACGACGACCATCGTCAGCGGCATCGTCTTCGCCAGGTCGATCGGCCCCGGGTCAGCCTTGCCGACGAGCTTGAACGAACGGCGCTTCACGGCCTCCCACAGGGCGCCGGCGATGTGGCCACCGTCGAGCGGCAGCAGCGGCACCATGTTCAGCACGAACAGGCCGATGTTGAGCGACGCCAGCAGTCCGAGGATCGTGTACGCCTTGTCGACCACCGGGACACCCGACATCGACGAGACCTCGCCGATCGCGCGGCCGACGCCGACGACCGACACCGGGCTGTCCTGCGAGCGGGCCTGCGAGCCGAACGCCGCGTTCCACACCGCGACGAGACGCTGCGGCAGGTCGATGATGAGGTGCGCCGACGCCGAGATCTGCGCCCCGGTGGCCGGCAGCACGGCCGCGGGCGACTGCCGGACGAGCGACTGGCCGATGCTGACTCCGACGACGCCGACCTGCTGCGTCTTCGTGCTGCCGTCGGCGTTCTTCGCGACCGTGCCGTCCGCGGTGTAGACGTCCCGCGTGGCGGTCGTCGGCGTGACGTGCAGCGTCTTCTCGGCGCCGTCGCGGGACACCACGACGGTGACGTCCTCGCCGGCGGACTCCTGGAAGACCTTCGAGACCTCGGCGATCGTCGGGTCCTGCTTCCCGTCGACCGAGAGCACGACGTCGCCGGAGCGGATGCCGGCCTGCTTCGCCGGCGAGACGGCGTCACCCGAGGTGCACGTCGTCGCCTGGCTCGTCGGCAGCACGCAGTCGACGCTCGACGTGAACGTGGTCGTCGGGGCGCCGAAGCCGCACAGCAGCACCCCGAACAGCACGATGCCGATCACGAGGTTCATCGCGGGGCCGGCGACCATCACGATGATCCGCTTCCACGGGGTCAGTCGGTAGAACGCACGGGAGTCGTCGCCGCCGGAGTCCGCGATCTGCTCCGCGCTCGCCTGCCGGGCGTCCTGCACGAAGGCGCCGTACATGCCCGTGTTCGTGATCGCGCTCGGCCGGCCGGACGCGCGGGGCTTCAGCATGCCGACCATCGAGATGTAGCCGCCGAGCAGGATCGGTCGGATGCCGTACTCGGTCTCGCCGCGCCGGAACGACCAGATCGCCTTGCCGAAGCCCAACGAGTACTGCGTCACCTTGACGTTGAACAGCTTCGCGAAGGCCAGGTGGCCCAGCTCGTGGAGTCCGATCGAGACCAGCAGGCCGATGATGAAGACGACCACGCCGAGGACGAAGAGCAGGACGGTTTCGACGGTCACCGGGAAAGGGTACGGGACGGTTGCCATGACCGAGCCGAGCGCACCCTGAGAGGTGCACCGCGCCTCCTGGACCGTTCCGTCCGTCTGCTCCCGCAGCCGCAGGGACGTGACTGGAGGCGCGACCCGCGTCAGCGGGACAGCATGCGGTCGGCCGCGGTGCGCGCCCAGCGCTCCGCTGCCAGCACGCCCTCGAGGGACGACTCCCCCGCCGTGTGCTCGTCGACCACGCGCTCGACCGTGTCGACGATGTCGAGGAACGCGATCGCACCCGCGTGGAAGGCGGCGACGGCCTGCTCGTTCGCCGCGTTGAACACGGCGGGGAAGGTCCCGCCGAGCTGCCCGACGCGCTTCGCGAGCGCCACCGCACCGAACGCCTCGGTGTCGAGGGGCTCGAACGTCCAGGTGCTCGCGGTCGTCCAGTCGAGCGGCACGCCGACTCCGGGGACGCGGTCCGGCCACGCGAGCCCGAGGGCGATCGGCAGGCGCATGTCGGGCGGCGACGCCTGCGCGATCGTCGACCCGTCGACGAACTCGACCATCGAGTGCACGATCGACTGCGCGTGCACCGTCACGTCGATGCGGTCGTAGGGGACACCGAAGAGCAGGTGGGCCTCGATGACCTCGAGCCCCTTGTTCACGAGCGTCGCGGAGTTGGTCGTGACGACCAGGCCCATGTCCCACGTCGGGTGGGCAAGCGCCTCGGCCGGCGTGACGTCCGTGAGCTCAGCGCGCGATCGACCGCGGAACGGACCCCCGCTCGCGGTGAGGACGAGTCGACGGACCTCGTCCGCGGTGCCGGACCGGAGCGCCTGGGCGATGGCGGAGTGCTCGCTGTCGACCGGCACGATCTGCCCTGGGGCCGCGGCGGCCTGCACGAGCGGGCCGCCGACGATGAGGCTCTCCTTGTTCGCCAGGGCGAGCGTCGCGCCGGACTCGAGCGCGGCCAGGGTGGGGCCGAGCCCGACCGAGCCGGTGATGCCGTTGAGGACGACGTCCGCCTGGACGCTGCGGACCAGGCGTTCGGCGTCCTCGGCCCCGAAGGCCGTGTCGCGGACGCCGAAGCGCTCCGCCTGCTCGGCGACGAGGGTGCGGTTGCTCCCCGCCGTGAGGCCGACGACCTCGAAGCGGTCCGGGTTGCGCGCGACGACGTCGAGCGCCTGGGTGCCGATGGAACCGGTGCTGCCGAGGACGACGATGCGGCGCTTCGCCGGGCCGGCTCCGTCCGAGGCGTGCGGCGTCGGCACCACCGTCTCGCCCACGCTCAGCCCTTGGCGAGGATGTCGACGACGAAGACGAGCGTCGCGTTCTTCGGGATGCCCGAACCCTCCTGCGGGTTCGCGCCGTAGCCGTCCTCCGGCGTGACGACGATGAGGACCTGCGAGCCGACCTTCTGGCCGACGAGCCCCGTGACGAAGCCCTTGATGAGCGACCCCTCGGAGATGGTGAAGGTCGTCGGCGCGCCCTTCGACCACGAGGAGTCGAACTCCTTGCCGGTGTCGTAGACGACGCCCTTGTACTGCACGAGCGCGGTGTCACCGTCGGCGATCGTGGCGCCGCTGCCCTGCTTGAGGACCTCGACCGTGGTCTTGGACGGTGCCTTCACGCCCGACGGGATCGTGATCTCCGGCTCATCGTCGGACTTGTCCGTCACGGTCGGCAGCGCCGGGTCCTGCTTTTGGGCGGTGCCGTTCGCCTTCGTCGGGGTCTGCGCGACGATGTCGGCGACGACGACGATCTCGCCGCCGGTGTTGAAGCCGAGCGCCGACGACTGGCCGACCGCCGCGACGCGGTCGCCGACCTTGGAGCACGCGAGGAGGGCGCCGAACCCGGAACCGCCCACCGACAGGACCTGCGGGTTGCCCTGGTCGAACCCGACCGTGCCGAGCTTCTTCGCGTCGGACGCCTGGTACACGCTGTACGAGACCTGCGCGTAGTCACCGTCGTCGAGCGCCGCGCCCTTGCCGCGCACGACCGTGCTGGCCTGCGGGGTCTTCGCCGTCAGTCCGCCCGTGAACTTCACCGTCGGAGCAGTGGTGCCACCGAAGGCACCGGTCACGGTGATCGCCTTCGACGCCGAGCCCGGGTCGGGGCACGACGTGATGGCGGCTGCCTTCGCGCTCGAGGACGCGCTCGGGGTGGCGGTCGAACCGCTCGACCCGGAGCCGGAGCACGCGGCGAGCCCCAGCACGACGGCGGGGACGAGGGCGATCGGGAGGAGACGCAGACGCTTCACGAGGCCCTAGTCTGCCCCACGGATCTCGGTGCGCGGGACGTGGTGCACAGGAAAGGCCACCGAGCGAGCGATGAAGCAGAGGGCGTTGGCCCTCGCGTGCGCAGCCTCGGCGTCGGCGACGCGGTCCGCCTCGAGGATCGTGACGACCGGGTGCAGCGTCGCCTCGGTGAGTTCGCCGGACCCGTCGCGGTTGAGGTTCAGGCTCGCCGTCGCACGATCCTCGTAGGCGACGACCGTGAAGCCCTCGGTCACGGCGACGTGCAGGTAGCTCAGCATGTGGCACTGCGCGAGCGCGGCGAGGACGAGCTCCTCGGGGTTCCAGCGGTCGCGGTCACCGCGGAACGTCGGATCGGCGGACCCCTGCACGACGTGCTTCCCCGCCGCCCGGACGTCGTGGTCGCGGCCGTAGTCGCGGTAGCCGCTCGTCCCGGTGCCCCGGTCGCCGGTCCACTGGACGGAGACCTCGTAGGAGTGGTCGGACACGGTGTGCTCCTCGGTGATCAGTACGATTGCGGCATGACGGTGCTCCCCGACGTCCACACTGACCGCCATCCTCTCACCGCCGAGGGGTCGGTCGAACTGGCGGTCCTCGACCGCAACGGGTTCGACGAGAGCCGCCACGTCGGGGCCGGCGTGGTCGTCGCCGCGGACGGCACCGTGCTCGACGCGGTCGGTGACGTGCACGCCAGCGTCTACCCGCGCTCGACGATGAAGCCGTTCCAGGCAGTGGCCGTCCGCCGGGCCGGAGCCGTGTTCTCCGACGAGGAGCTCGTGCTCACGACCGCCAGCCACGCCGGCACGCCCGCGCACCAGGCCCTCGCACGCCACATGCTCGAGTCGTACGACCACGTCGAGGCCGACCTCGGCTGCCCGCCCGACATGCCGTTCGACCGCGCGACCGCCCGCACCATGGCCGAGCCGCGGCGCCTGGCGATGAACTGCTCCGGCAAGCACGCCGGCATGCTCGCGGCCTGCCGGGTCAACGGTTGGGACGAGGCGACGTACCTCGAGATGACGCACCCGCTCCAGCAACGGGTCCGCGACACCGTCGAGGAGTTCACCCACGAGACCGTCGACGTCGTGGGGACGGACGGGTGCGGCGCTCCGGTGTTCCCCCTGACGCTCGTCGGACTCGCCCGGGGCTTCGCCGGGGTCGTCGCACGGGCCGAGTCCGACACCGCGGCGCTCACCGACGCGGTGCTCGACCACCCGTGGGCGATCGACGGCATCGGGCGCGCCAACACGGTCACGATCGAGCGGCTCCGGGTGCTCGCGAAGCTCGGTGCCGAGGGTGTGATGGTGATGGGGCTCCCCGGTGGTGCAGCGGTCGCGGTCAAGACCCTCGACGGCGCACAGCGGTCCGGGACGCTTGCGGCACTCACCCTGCTCGAGCGGAACGGCATCGTGGACGCGGCCGGTGTCGCGGACGTCATGGCTGCGACGGGCGAGCAGGTGCTCGGTGGCGGCGTCCCGGTGGGGTCGCTCCGGGTCGGCTCCGGCCTGCGCTGAGGTCGCCGGGGTCACTGCGGCGCTCCGAGTCGCGGTCGCGGCGCTGCTGGCCGCGGTGCCTGCGTTCCGGGCTGCGGTGCCGATGCTCCGGGCCGCGGTGCCTGCGTTCCGGACTGCGGCGCCTGCGTTCCGGGCTGCGGCCCCTCGCCCCCGAGTCGCGGCAGTGTCGGCGAGACGGGGATCCCTCGACGTTCGCCGTGGTCGCGGACCGTGCAGCCGTGTCGGGTGACCTCGACGGCGACGTCCCACCGGCGCGGCAGGACGCTCAGCCCGGGGACGAGCACGACGGTCGTCCGTGCTGGCCGGCCCGGCGGTGGTCCGTCCGACCCGGCTCCGTGATCGACGACCACGACCGCCGTGTCGGTCGGCAGCGCAGGGCACGGGACGTCGCCCGGTGCAACCACAGACCGGAGGTCCGGACTGCTCGCCGACCGGGCCTCGGCCGTGGGCCCGGCGGCGGCGTGGACCTGGGCCGCGACGGCGCGGAAGACGGCCAGCGCGAGGACCCCGGTGCCGACGACGACGATGTGTGCCTGCGCGCGGTCGTCGAACGTGACGTCGCGACCGCCCGGTGTCGTCCCGAGCAGGATCGGCGGTCGGTCGGTCGGCGGCGCGTCGCCCCCGGGCGAAGCCGACGGCGCGCGATCCGGGTCCCTGGTGAGACCCGGCGCCCGGTCGTCCGGGTCAGGGGCGTGCCCCTGGACCTGGGCGTCCGGATCGGGGGCGTGCCCCTGGGCCCCAGAAGGGGCGTGCCCCGGGTTCCGGTCGAACACCGTCCGTCCGACCGCGGTGCGCTCCCGTGGGTGGACCACGGCGACGGGTGACCCGGCGTTTCCCCGGTCATCGCGACGCACCCGGTCCGTCCGGACCACGAGGACGTCGAGCACCGCACAGCACCCGGCAGCGCCGAGCAGCACCGCCCGCGTCGTCCCCGCCACCGGAGCGAGGACCCCGGCCGCGACCAGCACGGTCGCCACCCCGACCAGTGCGGTGCGGGCGACGAGCGGGGTCATGACCCCAGGTCACCACACGGCGACGACCCGACCACGTCGGCGTGGCTCGAATGTGGACAGCAGTGAGCGCCACGTCCCTGTGGACGAGGACGCTCCCGACGTCACTGCACGAGGAAGAACTGCTCCCCGATGTCCACACGGGCGCCACGCTCGACCCGGTACCGGCGACCCGGCTCACAGCGTCGGATCGACCCGTCGATGTGTCGGACGACCGTGCCGTTGCCGGAGAACCGGTCGGACACCCACAGGTCGTCGCCGTCGCGGCCGAGCTCGAGGTGGGTCTTCGAGACCGACTTGCCGGGGTCGTGCACGGTCAGGAGGTCGTCGAACCGCTCCCCCGGCTGCGGGCGCGGGAGACGACCGACCAGGCCGGTACCGTGGACGCCGAAGCGCTCGCCCGTGCTGAAGTGCAGCACGAAGGGCGCGTGCGTCGGCGTCGCGGACACGATGCGGGTCTCGTCGACGTCGTCCTCGAGGTCGCCGTCGGCGCTCGTCGGGGCGTCGGTCGCGACGGTGTCCGGCAGCGCGGGTGCGTCGACCCCGGGCAGGGGCGGCAGGGGTGCTGCGGACGGGACACCGATCGCGCCCGTGTCCGCCGCCGACGGTGCCGACGACGGGACGGTCGCGGATCCGGGAACGGGCGGGAGGAACGACGCGCCTCGGACCGGGGTCTCGGCATCGGGGGCGGCGTGCAGACCACGCGGGCGCTCGGCCGCATCGACGTCGGAGGGTGCGGCGTCGTCCGTGGTGACGGCGTCCCCGCCGTTCACCCAAGTCGGCAGCACACCGGTGCCACCGACGGGTTCCTGGACGTCCGTCGCGTCGGTCTCCGGGGCGCGGCCGTGCGCGCCACGGTCGGCCGAGCCGAGGCCGTCCGCGCCACGGTCAGTCGAGCCGAGGCTGTCCACGGCGGCGGCGTCCGGGGCGTCGCCGCTCGGGCCGTCGTCGTCCGGGGCGGCACCGTCCAGCGCACCAGCGCTCGGGGCGTCGCCGACCGGGGTGTCGACGTCCGGCGTGTTGTCCGGGCCGTCCGCGTCCGGGCCGGCGTCGTCGCCGGTCGCGGGCTGCGAATCGTCGGCGGCCCAGTCCGGTCGGGCCATCGGGAGCGGCACGATCGGACCGGTGAACGCCGCGGTCACCGCCGGTCGCACGGCGCCGCACTCGGCGCAGAAGATGTCGTCCGGCTCGAGGAGGTTCCCGCACACGTGGCACGTCGTCGCCTGCGACCCCGGGGTCACGAGGGGCGCGGGGCGGGGCGGACGCCGGTCGGCCAGCGGCTCGACCACCGCGGTGTCCCCGGGCTGCGGCGGCGAGACGACGGCACCGGGAACGGCACGGTCGTCGGTCGCTCGATCGGCACCGGACGTCGGATCCGCGGTGACGCCGGTGGACCCCCCGGTGGCCGCTGTCGAGTCGTTGGTCGCACCCGACCGGCCGACCCACCACGAGGGGCCGGACGGCGCGGGCGCAGCGGGCTGTTCGGTCGGCGGCGACCAGCGCGGGGCCGCGGCCTCGGGCGCTTGTGCGGAGCGTTCGGCGAGACGGGTGACCTCGGGGTCCTCCCCCTCGGCCGGGACCGACGGGTACGCGTTGGGGTCGAGCGGCGGCTCGGGCGGCTGCGGAGTTGCCGGCATCTCGGGTGCGCGCGGCGCCCTGGACCCGGCGGGCTGCTCAGGGACGATCCCCCCGACAGCACCGGGGGCGTCGGACGCACCGGAGCGTTCCGGATCCACCGGGTTCGCCGGCGCGGTGTGGCCGCCCGGGGTCGACTGTCCGGACCAGTCGGGCAGACCGGTCCCGGCACCGTGCACGTGGCTCGGAGCCGTCCGCGGGGAGAGGTCGTCGGGGCGTT
Organism: Curtobacterium sp. LFS084; assembly: GCF_047977705.1. NCBI lineage: Bacteria > Bacillati > Actinomycetota > Actinomycetes > Micrococcales > Microbacteriaceae > Curtobacterium > Curtobacterium sp. LFS084. Next base: position 53,566 of record NZ_JBFPFM010000003.1, on the reverse strand, counting down.
GGACCGGCACGGCCGGCGGCTGCTGGGCGCTCCCGCGCTCGGCACCGGTCAGCCACGCACGCGTCGCCGGGTCGAGGGTCGACTCGGGGAGCCACGCCTCGGCCGCCGGGTCCTGACGTCGCCCGTGCAGGTCAGGCTGCTGCAGCGGCGGCGGCGGGGCCTGCTCGATCGGGGTCGTCGCCACCGGGCGCCGACTCGCCGCAGCGGTCACGGCACGTCCGCACTCACCGCAGAAGATGGCTCCGTCCGGGAGCGTCGATCCGCAGTGTTCGCATCTGATCACGTGTTCCGCCTGTCCTCACTCGGCCGTCCACGACGCTCGCCGGCCTGCACGCCATCGTAGCCGCGCCCCCCACCGGCTCCCTGTCCGCCGGTGGACCGTCGCCCCCGGGCCACCACCGCGGAGGCGACCGACGCGCCCCGCGACCGCGCGACGTCGACGACGCGGAGTGACCGCAGGGACACCGCCGCGCGGAAGCGCTCCCTGCGGGTCCGCCCGGCACGCAGGCTCGCGATCGCGTCGTCCGTCGCCGACCACATCCGGTCGGCCGCCGTCCGGTCGGCGTCGCTCGGGCCGAACACCGACCGGTCGGCCAGGGCCGCGAGACCCGTGCCGCCCTCACCCGGCGCTCCGACGACCGCTTCCCGGCGGGTCGCCGACCGCGCGACGTCGTGCCCGCGGTCGACCAGGGCATCCCGGTACTCGTCCCACGCGCCGACGATGCGCCCCCGGGGCGTCGGGGCTCGACGACGACGTCGGCGACGGATGCGCTTGAGCAGCACGATGACGCCGAACGGCAGCAGCACGAGCGCGGCGAGGCCCAGCACGGCGAGCAGCCACGGCAGCACCGCGAGCAGGATCTGCAGCCAGAGCGGCTGCACGGGTGGCGTGTTGCGGTCGCTCTGCGGCGGCGCCTGCTGCGACTGGTCCTGCTGCTCGGCCGGGGGCGGCGGGACGACCGTCTCCGGTCGCGTCACCGGCTGCGGCGTCTGCTGCTGCTCGTTCGGGATCTCGCGGACCGCGGGGTTCGGGTCGATCATGACCCAGCCCCACTGCGCCGTGTCGACCTCGATCCGTGCGGTCACGTCGGACCCGCGGAACGTCGTCGTCCGGCCGGAGGTCGCGTTCGCTCCGGTCCCGCCGCCGGCGTCGCCGCCCGCGGTGAACCCCATCACGACGCGCGCCGGGAAGCCGAGCTGGTCGGCCATCAGCGCAGCCGCGACCGCGTACTGCTCCTGGTCACCGATCATCAGCGGCGAGGTCAGGAGCTCCTGGATCCGGTCGGCTCCGTGCCCCGAGCGGCTCGCCCGGTCGTCCCCCACGCCGTGGCTCACGTACCCGTTGCGCTTCAGCGCCTCCACCGCGGCGACGAGCTTCGCCCCGTCGGTGCTCGCGTCGGCCGTGGTCGCCTCGACGGTGGACCGGATGGCATCGGGAACCGATCGCGGCGTCGGTACCGAGGCGCTGCCCGGACGGGCCGAGGCGAGCTCCTCGTCGGTCGGTTGCTCGGGCAGGACCGCGGTGAGGTCGTAGCGGGTCCCCTCGCCCACGCCCCCGACCACCGCGCCGGTGCCGGTCGAGCCGTTGTAGAAGAACGCGCCGCGCTCCTGCTCGGCGTCGGAGCCCGAGAACTCGACGCGCTCGAGGTCGCCCACCGTCGGCAGCCAGACCCCGCGGTACCCGTCGACCCGGACCCCGACGCGCACCGTCCTGCCGTCGACACCGCGGACGTCCACTGAGGTCGGGACTCGCTCGAAGGTGCCGGACGCCGCGGCGCCGGCGGACCCGCCCACGCGGTAGACGACGCCGTCGTACGTGTCGAGCGTGGCGATCCGGACGAACCCGTTCTCGGGCAGACCCGTCACCGTCAGCTGCGGCGTGTCCGACGCCGTGTCCTCCTCGTAGGCGCGGAAACCGCTGAGCGGGCTGATGTAATCGCGCGGGTCGAAGGGCTTCACGACGTCGGTCCGGGCCACGGTCCGCCCGACCGAAGGCGGCGCGACGAGGCCGAGCCCCGTGGCGACGACGGCCGCCGCGACGATCGTCCCCGTCCCGACGAGGGCCGGACGCAGCACCGACCGCGCCACCGGCACACGGGTTCCGATGGTCGTCGCGACGGCCACCGCGCGCCGGGCGTGCCGCACCGTCAACGCCCACACCAGGGCGATCCCGGTGAGCGCGACGGCCGTCGCGATCGACGTGTCCAAGCGAGCGGGTCCGACCACCACACCGGCCGCGAAGACCACCAGCGCCGGGATGCTGGCGAGTTCCTGCCGGGAGGCGCGGGTCGCCACGCTCACGCCGGTCACGGTGGCGACGAGCATCGTCACGAAGTACGGCACGAGCAGCGACTCGTAGGAGCCGACCGGCAGGCTGATGGTGACGAGCTGCTTCCAGCCGAGCGCCACGCCGGCGAAGAGGTCGACCAGGCCCTGGCCCGTGGGCAGGACGCCGTTCGCGCCACCAGGCACCGCGGCCGGCACGCCCGTGAGGGCGAACACCGCGACGGTCGCGACCGCCACGACCGCGGTCGGCAGGCGGAACACCGTGCCGACGAGCGCGACGAGGGTGCCGGACACGACCGCGGTGACGGCGGCGACGACCATCGCGTCGTCCCGGTAGACCGGCCACCACGCCACGCTCGCGACGGCGAGGACCAACCACACCGCGAGCGTCCCGCCCACGAGCCGCGAGGGTGCGAAGCGACGGGCGTCCCGGCGCGCGTCCCGTCGGACCGTCTTCCGTGCCCGGGTCTCCGGGCCCGCTGCGACGCTCATGCCGCCGACGCCGATCGGTGCAGGGCGTAGCGGAGGTCGTCCAGGTAGCCGATCGTCATCACCGTGAGGCCGGCGACGCGGAGGAACCGCGGCTGCGCCTCGGGCTCGCAGATCACCGCGACGACCTCGACCCCGATCGGGAACCGCGTCGCGGCGAGGCGCAGCGCGGGCAGTTCGACCGTCGAGCCCACCACGAGGAAGGCGACCGAGATCCCGGCGGTGTCCGTCCCGACGATGCGTGCGACCTCGGCGATCGGCAGGCAGGCGTCGGCGAGCCCGACGGACGCGAACTCGTCGAGCAGGCGGGTCGGGGTCACCGTCGGCAGCGGGTGCACGGCGTACACCGGGCGCTTGGCGAACTCCGGCGTCCGCTCCGACACCACGACCGTGACCTCGCGGCCGTCGCGGATCGCCCGGGCCCCGAGCGACGCCGCCGCGCTCACCGCGAGCTCGAACTCCTCGTCGTCGGCGAACTCGGCGCGCGACAGGCCGAGCGCGACCACGAGGTGCGAGCGCCGCGTGTCCTCGAACTGACGCACCATGAGCGCCCCGGACTTCGCGGTCGACTTCCAGTGGATCGTGCGGGGGTCGTCCCCGGGCATGTACTCGCGGATGGCGTGGAAGGCGATGTCCGACGGGGACAGGTCGGTCGTGGCCTGGCCCTCGAGGTCCCGCACGAGGCCGGTGCTCGTCGACGGGATCGCGATCGTCCGGGGGTGCACGATGACCTGCTCCCGCGCCGTCCACACGATCTCGCGCCGGACCAGCCCGACGGGGTCCGCTCGGACACCCGTCACCGGACCGACGTCCAGCACGCCGCGCCGGACGGTCGGGACGGGGACCTCGCGCTCGAACGTGCCGCGAGGGCCGATCGACGGGATCGCCACGTCCACGAGACCGGAGCCCACCGGCACCTCGACCGTCGTCGGTACCGACGGCAACCGCACGGGGTTCTCCGCCGTGACCACCACGCCAGCTGCATCCCCCACCGCCACCCGGTGCTGCGGCAGACGCATCCGGATCACGAGTCGCGACCGACCGATCAGCGCGACCGCGGCGACCACCACGAGGAGTGCCCCGGCGAAGCCGACGACCACGACCTCGCGCAGGCCGAAGCGGTACCCGACGACGAAGGCGACCAGCGTGAGCGCGGCGACCGTCCATCCCAGGCCGGTGACCACGGACGAGACCTCTGCCCACCCGCGCTTGACGAGCCTCCAGGCCGTCGACCAGGCCCGTGCGAGACCGACGACCGCATCCGCTGCCACGCCGTCACGGTCCCCGACCAGGCGTGTGCGGACGTTGGTGAGGCCGGCGACCGTCCCGGTGCGCTCGTACGCCGTCGAACCGCGACGCGACCGCGTCGAGGACGGACGGCGCGAACGCGTCGAGACGGGCCGGCGGTCGGTCACGACGCGGCCCGGTCCGCCGGCGGCGGGGTCTCGACCAACAGCTGTGCGACGACGCTCGTCGCGCTGACGCCGTCGAACTCGGCCTCGGCGTCGAGCACCAGGCGGTGCGCCAGGATCGGTACCGCGAGGGCCTTCACGTCGTCCGGTGTCACGTAGTGACGGCCGGCCAGCGCGGCGAAGACACGGGAAGCGCGCATGAGCCCCATGGCGCCGCGGACGCTGACGCCGAGCCGGACCTCGCTCGCCGAGCGCGTCGCGTCCACCAGCCGGGCGACGTAGTCCGCGATCGTCGGGTCGACGTGGACCGACCGCGCGAGCGTCGCCATCTCGGTGATGGTCGCCGCCGGCACCACGCTCGCCAGCGGGACCGAGCTCGACGGCGCCGACGACGTCTCGAGGATCTTCACCGTCGCCGCGTGGTCCGGGTAGCCGATCGACGCCTTCATCAGGAAGCGGTCCAGCTGGGCCTCCGGCAGCCGGTACGTGCCGGCCTGCTCCACGGGGTTCTGCGTCGCGATCACCATGAACGGCGCAGCGAGTCGGTGGTTGACGCCGTCGACCGTGACCGCGGACTCCTCCATCGCCTCGAGCAGTGCCGACTGCGTCTTCGGGCTTGCACGGTTGATCTCGTCAGCCAGCACGATGTTCGAGAAGATCGGGCCCCGGTGGAAGTCGAACTCCTGGGTCTTCTGGTCGTAGACGCTGATGCCCGTGATGTCACCCGGCAGCAGGTCCGGCGTGAACTGGATGCGGTTCGTCGACCCCTGCACGCTCTGGGCCATCGCGCGCGCCAGGCTCGTCTTGCCCGTGCCGGGGACGTCCTCGAGCAGCAGGTGCCCCTCGCTGAGCATCGCCGTGACCGCGAGACGGATCACGAACGTCTTCCCGAGGAGCACCTGCTCGACGTTGGTCACGATGCGGCCTGCGACGTCGGCGAACCAGGTGGCCTGCTCCGGGGTCATGCTCATGCGGTGTCGTTCCTCGTTCTCGGGGATGGCAGTAGGGGCAGCGTAGGGCAGGGCGGGGACGGGACTCAGGTGCCGGAGGCGCGGGTGATGTCGAAGGTGTCCGGGCGCGGATCGGTGTTCCCGTTGACGGTAGCGGTCACCCGGATCGCATCGAACCCCGACGGCACGGTGTCGCTCAACGAGTACTTGCCGCCGTTGTCCGGCTTGTCCTCGGTGCAGCTGTAGGTGCCGAGGAGCTGCCTCGTGCAGTACTCCACCTTGTACGACGGCTTGTAGACGTCGCTGGCGTTGCCGTTGTTGTCGGGCGGGTTGACGACGGGGAGCTGGCCCTCGACCGCGCTGACGATGCTGGCGTGCGTCGTGTAGGCCGTCCCGGTGGACGCGGCGCTCGACGCGCAGTAGTCACCGTCCGTCGCGCACGAGGTGAACACGACGCTCGTGGCGATGCCGTTGCCCGCGCCGGCACCGAGCGACGCGGTGCCGTTGAACCGGACGGGCGTTCCGCCGTTGACCGAGTAGTACAGGTAGCGGGTCGATCCGGACGCGGTCGCGGTGATCACGAAGTTCTGTGGGTTGCGACCATCGGCGTCGACGCTCACGCTGCCGGTGGGGGCATCGGGTGTCTGGAAGCCCTCGACGCTCGCGGGCTGGGACGCCGAGCAGAAGAGTCCGTTGTCGGCGTACGCGACGTAGCGGTACTGGCTCGTGATCGTGTCCGATGCGCTGCTGGTGTTCCACACCCGCTCGGCGCCGTCGGTGGAGCAGCCGGACGGGATCGGCGTGCTCGCGGCGTACTTCGCGATCTTCCACGAGGGCGTTCCGCCGGCCCAGTCGGACTCGGTGGCGTTCAGGGAGACCGCCGTGCTCGAGCCGCTCCGGTCGCCCGTGGCGGTGAGGTTCGGCGTCGCGGGTGACCCCACGGCGGAGCCGCTCCCGGACGCCGAGTTCCACTGCACGACCGTGCCGTTGCGGTCGGCGCCGTTCCGGGCCGAGATCGTCACGGTGTACTTGGCCCCGCTCTGTGCGCCGGTGAACGACGTGTTCGTCGCCGTGCCGGTGCTCCGCGTGGTGGAGAGACCCGGGCCCTCGATCGTCACGACGTAGTTGTCCACCGCGCTTCCGTTGTTCGGCGCGGCCACCTGGTTCCACTGCACGTCGAGTTGGTTCGGCGTGCTCGTGCTCGGGGTGACGGCGATGCCCGTCGGCGGGGCGGGGACGAAGTCCGCGCTGATCGGGCTGGAGTTCGCCGAGGCGTCCGAGTCCCCGACCGCGTTCGTCGCCACGACGGAGAACTGGTACGAGCCCTTCGGGTCGAGACCCGTGATCGTGCACACCGTCGCGGTCCCGCAGTCCTTCGCGACCCCGTTGGTGCCCTGCAGTCGGTAGCCCGTGATCGGCGAGTTGTTCGCCTGCGGGGTCGACCACGTCAGGGTCGCCTGGCCGCCCTGGTAGGAGCCGGTGCGGGTGGGGGCACCCGGTGCGTCCGGCACGTCCTGCACCGAGATGGTGACGTCGCCCCAGACGTAGCGGTCAGGGTCGTCCGTCGCGTCGGCCACCTGGTACTGCAGGTGCGTGTCGACGGGCTTGGCGTTGTCCGACACGCTGACCTGCAGGCGGGACTTGTCGGCGCTCGGCGTGACGGTCACGCCGCCGGGCAGCCCGCCACCGAGCCCGCGGATGTTCACGACGCGCAGCCGCTGGCCCGGGAACGGGTTCGTCGGCTGGTCGTTGGCGAGGACGTCGATCGTGGTCGTCTGGCCACGCTTCGTTACGGACGTGTCGGCTCCCGGCTGCACGAGCGGTCGCGTCGAGGCGACGACGTCCACGGTGATGACGCCCGACCGGCCGGCATTGGCGTCGTCGGCGACCCCGATGCCGATCGAGGCGGTGGTGTTCTTCTTCGCGGTGTCGGCGACCGTGATGGTCAGGGTCTGGCCGCTGATCGTCGCGGTGGTCCCGTCGCTCGGCTTGCTGACGACGGAGTACTTGAGCTCGGGCAGGTCCTGCGGGTACGGGTAGTCGGTGAGCTTGCCGAGGTCGATGGTGCGCGACTCCCCCGGCTGCATGTCGACCGCGGAGCCGGTGAACGCGGGCGGCTGGTTGGACCGGGGCGTCACCTTGATCGGCAGCACGAGTGTCGCGACCCGGCCCTTGCCGCCGTTCGCGTTCGACCCGTCGGTGACCTCGAACGAGATCGACGCGTTGCCGTAGTAGAGCTTCGACGAGGTGAACTGCAGCGTCGAGGAGTCGACGACGAGCCCCTGGCCGTTCGCGTGCGTCGCCTTCACCGTGCCGCGGTCGGTGATCTTCGCGGTCTGCCCGTTCGCGGTGACGACGTACTTCGACAGCGGGATCCGGACGGTGGCTTCGCTCTTCACGGTGATGGCGCCGGCGGTGCGGTTCACCTGGGGCAGGGCGTCGTCGAAGCCGGGGACGTGGATGAACCCGTAGGAGACGATGTCCGGGTGGTCGACGCGGGCGACCGAGAACGGGATGACCTGCGAGTCGTCGGACAGCCGGACGACGATCCGCCCGTCGTCGGTGGTGCGGGCGTTGTCGCCGTACCCGTCGACGACGCCCACCTTGAGGTCGGCGGTGGTCCCCTCGGCGAAGAAGACGTTCTCGAGCACGTCGACGGTCACGCTCTGCCGGTGCAGGATGTCCTGCAGGTCGAGCGTGGTGTCGTCGACCTCGGGGCGCAGCGGCAGAGCGTCCGGGTCGACCGTGACGGTGAGGAAGGCCGTGCTCGCGCCGCCGTTCTCGTTCGTCACCGTGTACAGGACCGCGTAGTCGCCGCGCTTCGCCGACTTGGGCGGCGTCACCCGGATCTGCTGCTTCTGCAGGATCTTCGCCGAGACGCCGTCGGCGGTGGGCTCGGCCTTCGTGACGGTCAGCTGGCCGCCCTCGGGGTCGGAGTCGTTCTGCAGCACCCTGACGGTCACCGATCCACCCGGACGGATCGTCACGTGGTCGGCCTCGGCGACGGGGTTCGACGCCTGTTCTGCCCGCGGCGCGATGCCGACGCGCACGGTGCCGGTCGCGCGGGCGCCGAGGGCGTCGACGACCGTGTAGGTGAACTCGTCGGTTCCCGCCGAGTAGTCGCCGGCCTCGTACGTCAACGCGTCCGTGGAGACGTCGGCGACGGAGCCCTTGTCGGGGTTGGACGCGACGCCGACGAGTTGCACGGAGTCACCGTCGGGGTCGATGCCGTTCAACGGGATCGACACGCGGACGGACTGTCCGGCGACGACCCGCGCGGTCACGGTCTGCGGGACGGGCGGGTTGTTCGTCGCGGCGTCGCGTTCGCGCACCGAGATCGACACCGTCGCGTCGGCGTACTGCCCGTCGGGTCCGGCGACCCGGTACACCGCGGTGTAGTTGCCCGGGGTCGTCGGCGCGAGGTACCGCAGGTGGTCGCCGGAGACGAACAACAGGCCGCCGTCACCGGGCACGTTCTGCACGAGGTCGGGCTGCAGCGTGAGGGGCTCCCCCTCGGGCTGCGTGTCGTTGTCGAGCACGTCGATGTTCGCGACGTCGCCCACGCGGACGGTCGCGCTGTCCGGCTGCGCGACGGGCGGCTGGATCCGGTCCGGCTTCGGGATCTCGACCACGGTGATCGTTCCGGTCGCCGAGGCCAGACCGTTCGTCTCGGTGTAGCCGAACGAGACCGGACCGTCGAGCGGCGCGGTGAGGGTCACCCGCACGGTGTGCTGGTCGAGGATGCTCGCCTCGACGCCGGAGCCGCGTTCGGGCCCGTCGAGCGCGGTCACGAGCAGGACGCCGCCGGCCGGGTCGATGTCGGTGGCGGTGACGTCGGTGTCCTTCGTCGACAGGGTGTTGACGAACACGGTCTTCGGCGTCGTGATCGGCGCGGTCGACGCGTCCGGCGGGGCGAGGATCGTCACGCGCACGATGCCGCTCGACGTCTTCGTGCCGTCGGTCACGGTGTACTCGAGCTGGTGCTCGCCCGCACCGGCGCCCTGGACCCGGAACGTCCCGGAGTCGTAGCTCGGGGTGACCGTCAGGCCGGTCGACGAGGACACACTCGTGAGCGTGACCGTGCCGTTGCCGCCGCGGACGTGGTCGAGCGGGTCGACCGTGAAGGCCTTGCCCGCGTAGCCGCGCACGGGGAACGGGTCGGCGTACAGCGGCACGCTCCCCTGCTTCGCGACGTGGATCGTGACCGAACCCCGTCCGTCGGCACGTCCGTCGCTCACCACCAGCTGGACCGCACGGTCACCGGTGCGCGCGCTCGTGTTGCGGTAGTCGAGCAGGCCATCGGGCGTCGTCGACACCCGGTCCCCGTCCGCTGCGGTCGCCGACTTCAGGTACACCGGGTCGCCGTCGGGGTCGACCCAGTCGCCGAGCACGTCGGAGACGACGTGGCCGTTCTGCACGACGTCGGCCGATGTGTCGCGGACCTGACGGGGTGCCTCGTTCTCGGACTCGGGGCGGACGGTGACCCGCACCGTGGCGGTGTCCGACCCGCCGTTGCCGTCGGTGATCGTGTACGGGAACGACACGGTGCCCGTTGCACGCCCGGACAGGGTGATCTGCAGCCGCTGTCCGTCGCCGACGATGGCCACCTTGCCGATCGCGTCGTCGATGGTGCCGACCTCGCTCACGATGATCGGGTCACCGTTCGGGTCGTAGTCGTTCAGGAGGACCGGGAGGCTCGTGGTGCGTCCAGGACGAGCGCCCAGGTCGTCGTCGACCGCCACCGGCGGCTTCTGGTCCTTCTCGACCTCGGGGTCGTCGTCGGAGACCTGCTCCTGCTGCTGGTCCTCGTCCTTCTTGATGAGGTCGGCCCAGTTGTCGATGAGCTGCCCGCTGCGGTCGATCGCCCAGGAGCGTCCGCTCTGCGGGTCATTCGCGACGACCGTCTCGCCGTTGTGCAGGATCTGCAGGTCGCCCGTGCCCGCGGTGCTCTGGAGCCGCTGCAGCCCGGATCCCCTGCAGGTGTCCATGGCCTGCCCGCCGGCCCACGCCGCGTACGTGCAGGTGCCCACGACGGTGGGTCGCGCGGCCCGGCCGGACACCTGGAGCGCGGTGGAACTGACGTCCCCGGAGGCCGAGACCCGGACGAGCCCGGCGGTGCCGGCGACGACGACCTCGGATGCGTCGTCGGCCGAGTGCTGCAGGGCGGGTGCGCTGCCGACCCGGTCACCGAGCTCGACCGTGCGACCGTCCACGGACATCCGTCCCGAGGTGCGGTCGAGGACCGCGAGGTGGTCCCCGAAGGACGCGACCTGGAAGTCGTCGGCACGGTCCATCTTGACGGTCCACCGCTTCGCGACGGTCGGCGTGGTGCCCACGTCGACGAGCGCTGCGGAGCCGGTCCGCGGCGAGTAGACGGCGACGTGCTCGTCGGAGGCGTCGAAGACCGCATCGGCACCGAGGGTGAGGTCGGCCTTGGTGGACGCGTCGAACTCGCCGAGGTCCTTCGCGGGGGTCGCCCAGAGCTCGCCGGTGTCCCCGTTGCCGATCACCGCCGTGGACCCGGCGAAGAACACCTGCGGGGTCCCGGCCGGCAGTGTGACGGGATCGGCGACCGTGGCGTCGGCGACGTCGACCTTCGCCACGGTGCCCTTGGTCTCGTCCACGCTGTAGACCGTCGACCCGCGCTGCAGGACGGACAGGTCGTCGCTCGCGGTCTCGACCGCGGTGTTGAGCTGCAGCACCCCGGTGTTCGCACGACCGACCGCCCCGTACTCGGCCGACGGCACCCAGACGGTGCCGTCGCCGAGGTCGACCCGCTGCGTGTGGTACCCGCTGGAGACGACGGCCGCGGTCGCGACGACCGCACCGACGACGACCGAGGCGCCGACCGTCACCGCTGCGGACCGGTGCTTCGCGAGGAACGCCCGGATCACCCGGCACTCCCGATCGTGGCGCACTTCTGTGCGCTCGCGACCCCGGTCTTGCCGTCACGGTTGACCGCGACGGCGATGCACTCCTCGTCGCCCTCCTGCCCGGAGACGACGAAGCTGGTGCCCGTCTGCTGGCTGGCGGCGCCGTTCGACGAGATGACGTAGGTGTCGCCCGAGCGCAGTCCGGGGTCCGCCCAGGTGAACGTGACGGACGACGGCGACGGCTCGGCTCGGACGTCGGCGACGACCGGGATCGCACCCGAACCGAGCCGCCCGATCACGAGCACGGTGGCGACGGCGAGGGCCGCGACCACGACGACCGCGATCGAGGTCGCCCAGACCAGGGTCGAACGCGTCCGACGACGGGCGCGGGTGACGGAGCCGGTGCGGTGAACCGTGCCGACGCTCTGCCCCGCCGACACAGCGGACCCGCCCTGCACCGCCTTGCGGGTCCGACGGCGTGCCCCGACCCGGGTCGGGGGCTGGAGTTCACGGATCATCGTCCGGTCGCCGGCAGGGGTGGGCGTCGCGACGGCCCACGCCTCGACCGCCACGTCCGCCGACGTCTGCGGGATGCCGAGCTCGGCCTCGACCTGCTGGAAGCCGCGGACGAGCTCCATCACCGTCGTGGGGCGCCCGGCGACCTTGCGGGACATCGCGGCCGCGAGCAGGCGTTCGAGGGAGGGCGGGACGTCGGTCCGGCCGGTCGGCTTCACGCCGCCCTTGTCGATCCGCCCCATGAGGTCGGCCGCGCCGTTCTTGCCACCGCGGACCTCGAACGGGCTGCGACCGGCGAGCAGGGAGAAGACCGTGGCGGCCAGCGAGTAGACCTCGGACTGGATCGTGCCGCGCGACTCGTCGATGAGCACCTCGGGCGCGGACCACGGGATCGACATGCCGATCGGCTCGTCCGGGTCGGCCTCCCCGATGGTCGCCGCGATGCCGAAGTCGGAGAGCACGGGGTTGCCGTAGGCGGTGAGCAGGATGTTGGACGGCTTGATGTCGCGGTGCAGCACGCCTTCACGGTGTGCCGTCTCGAGCGCGGAGCCGATGCGGATGCCGATCGCGAGGACCTCGGACACGGGGATCGGCTCGCGCCGGTACCGCTCGCTGAGCGACGACGAGCAGAGTTCCATCACCAGGTACGGTCGACCGTCGGAGGCCACGCTCGCCTGGAACACCGTCAGGATCGACGGGTGCGTGCTGAGGCGCGCCATCAGGTTCGCCTCGGCCTGGAACATCTGCCGGACGCGGTCGTCGACGACCTCGTCGAGCAGCACCTTCACCGCGACCTGCCGGCGCGGCATGTCCTGCTCGTAGAGGAAGACGTCGGCGAAGCCGCCGGAACCGAGGACGTGCACGGGGCTGAAGCCCGCGATGACGGGCGGGGTGGACGGCAGGCGTCGCGCCATCGTCACTCCTCCCCGGCCGAGCGGCCAGCTCTCTCGTCACGGCCATGCCATTGTACGAACCGTGGGTGACCGACATTCCGCACTCCGCGCACGGCCGCTGGCCACCCGCCCCCCAGTTCGGGGGCCACTCAGTGTCGGGGCAACGTGTCCTCGACGTCGCCGTCGTCGGGGGCCGCGTCCACTTGCACTACGACGACGGTGACGTTGTCACGACCGCCCGCGACGACCGCGTCGCCGACGAGTCGTTCAGCGAGGTCCTGTGCCGCCGGCACGCGTGCGGCGATCCGGGCGATGCCCGCGTCGCCGAGCTCCTTGGTGAGCCCGTCTGAGCAGACGATGTACCGGTCCCCCGCACGGAGCGGCAGGGTCCACCAGTCCGGCTCCGGCGGCTCGCCGAAGCCCACGGCCCGGGTGATGACGTTGCTGTCCGGGTGGCGTTCGGCGTCCTCGGCGCGGAGCAGACCGGCGTCGACCATCTCCTGGACGACCGAGTGGTCGACGGTGACGCGTCGGAGCACCCCGCCCTCGATGCGGTAGGTGCGCGAGTCGCCGACGTTGAAGACCAGCGCGGCGGGCTGTCCCTGGGCCGCGACGAGCGCGATGCCGGTCACGGTCGTCCCGGCGCCGATGGCGTTGCCGCCGGCGGCCCGCTCGATGTCGGCGGTGGCGAGCAGGAGCGCTCGCTGGATCGACTGCCGCGTCGTGAACGGGCTCTCCGTCGCCTGTTCGAGCCGACGGACCACGGCATCGCTCGCACGGTCGCCGGCGAGGTGGCCGCCCATGCCGTCGGCGACCACGAAGAAGGGGGCGCCGACGATGTAGCTGTCCTCGTTGTGGTCACGACGTCGACCGACGTCGGTCGCCGCTCCCCACGAGAGCGTCAGGGTGGCGCCGTCGGCACCGGGGACGTCGATGGCGTGCGCAGTCGCTGCTCGGCCGAGTTCGGTCACGTTTCAGGATCGCTCTCTGGGGGTTCGGGGCGTGCCGGCGGGTGGGTCGGTCGGCCACGTGGGAAGGGGTGGGAGGTCCCTCGACGACGGTGCGACCCGCAGGTGTGGCGAGAGGACCTCGATCACGTTGCCGTCACCGATCTCGACAACCGTACCCGTCAGCACGACGTTCGACGCACCCGACGGCATCCGGAACGGTGCCGAGCCGGCGGGCCGGACGACGGTGCCGTTGGTGGAGCGGAGGTCGTCGACCACGGCCGCCTCGCCCTCGGCGTGCAGGAGCACGTGCGAGGACGACACCTGGCCGCTCGGCGACGGGACGGACACCAGTTCCGGCGACGGGCCGCGCAGGATCCGCGGCAGCGCGGGCCGTCGGCCCACGATCACCGGGTGGTCGAGTCGGATGACACGGCCGCCGATCCGCACGGACGGCACCCTGGTCGAGGGTCCGGGACGCTCGGACGGGAGGCGCGGGTCGCCCTGGGCGGGCACGCCGGCCTGGTCGCCCGGTTGCGTCCGGCCGCCCACCAGGGTGTCGTCGACCGCGTCGTCCGCCGGGCGCGGCGCCCGACCGGGTCGCACCAGGGTGTCGTCGGCCTGGTCCGACGCCGCGGAATGGGACGCTCCCGGCGCGGCGGGCACCGAACGCACCGCACGGATCACCGTGTCGTCGACGTCATCCGACGACGGCGGCGAGGCGTTCGTGCCCGGGATCGGCGGCACCGGGCGGATCACCGTGTCCCCGAGCGGGTAGTGCGCCGGGTCCGGCACGCTCGGCATGCCCGGGAGGGGCGGGACCGGACGGATCACCGTGTCCCCGAGTGCATCGTCGAGACGATCGACGGAGTGCTCGGTACGGGGTCGACGGACGACGGTGTCGTCGATGTCGTCGTCGCGCACCCGAGCCCTCCAAGCGTGGTCGAGACAACCGTAGACGATCCTGTCCGCCGTCCGTCATCCGCGGTCCCACGCGGGCCCGCTCCGTGCCCGCACCGACCGGAGCACGAGTGCCGCCAGGGGGTCGTCCGCCCGGGTGTCGAGCGCGTGCTGCGCACGGGTCTGTGCCCGAGCGGTCGACCCGAGCGCCCAGGAGCACCACGCCGCCACCGCCAAGGCCCCGGCGGCACCGGCGGCTGAGTCGGCACCGGCGTCCTCGGCGCGCCAGAGCCGCCACGCGTCGGCGCACCGATCTCCGGCGGTCCGGAGTCGACCGCTCTCCGGAGCGGGCCCGAACCCGCGGAGCGCCGGTGGCGTCGGGTCGTGGAAGGGGTCGAACGGCCGTGCCGCGCGCGGGTCGACCGGGGACCGTTCGGCCAGGAACCGGATCACCCCGAGCCGGGTCGACAGGGCGGCGCAGGCCATGACGATCGCGATGGACCCGGCGCGTGACGTCGGCGCGTCCGGCGGCGCGACGAGCGCCGCGCAGGCGGCGGGGAGGGTGACGGCGGCCGCGATCTCGCGCGGGTAGCGCACTGCGGCATCGGGACGGCTTCGTGTCGTGACGGGGATCATGCACGTCATCGAAACGCATGCCGCGCCTCCAGGCCCCGTGATCGGGAGCACCTGTGGAACGGGAACCGCCCCACCCGTGCTGTGGAGGACGAGTGGGGCGGCGCAGCGGATCAGACCGTCGCGGGTTCGAGGCTCTCGGCGACGAGGTCCCAGGCGCCGTCGTGGCGCTCGAGGACGACCCCGTGCGCGGCGGCCCAGTCGAGCAGGTCGTCCGACGTCGCGATCGCCGCGCCCGACCGGGCGAGGAGTGCGACGAGCCGTCCCTTGGCGGTCTTGTTCCAGTGGTTCAGGGCCTTGCGGCGGCCGGACGCGTCCACGCTCACCACACGCGGGACCACGGCACCGGCAACGGGACCGAGCTGGCGGTACCCCTCGGACCGCAGGTCGAGCACGAGACCGTCGGCCGTGTGCTCCGCCAGCGCCCGAGCGGCCGGCTCCGGCCAGAGCGACGCGAGCCGCACGGAACCGAGCCGCGAGTCGTGGGACAGGCGGTAGGCAGGGACGAGGTCACCGCCCCGGATCGGGCCGAACATGGCGGACTGCACCACGACGTGGTCGAACCACCACGTCCGGGTCGCGAGGTCGGCGTCGAGCGCGCCGAGCGGGTCGTAGAGCACGCCCGTGTACCGGTCGATCGCCGGCATGGTGCCCGAGGTCTCGAGTTCGAGGTTGCGCACGCGCTCCCCGATCGACTTCGGGCCGAGCTTGAGGGCCGTCCGGGCAGAGGACTCCTCGGAACTGACGGAACGGGCCGCGGTGATCACCGCGGCCCGTTCAGCAGCCAGCTCCGGGAAGGAGAGCGCACGCAGGTCGAGCGTGTGCTCCGTGTCCCCACCCTCCCGCTTCGTCTCCGAAGGCGGGAGGAGGACGGTCAGTCCGGTCAGGACGCCAGCGCGGCCTGCCGCGCCACGATCGTGACCGTGTCGTGCTCGACCGACAGGAAGCCATCCTCGGCGTCCGCCGCCACCGTCGAGCCGTCGGCCCGGGTGATGCGGACCTGTCCCTGCGCGAGGGTCGCGAGCAGCGGCTCGTGTCCCGCGAGGATACCGATCTGGCCTTCCGTCGTGCGTGCCACGACCATGGTGGCGTCGCCCGACCAGACCTCGCGGTCGGCCGAGACGACGCTCACGGTGAGTGCCGCCATGTCAGCGGTTCTCCTTCTGGATCTGCGCCCACTTCTCTTCGACGTCGTTGATGCCACCGACGTTGAAGAAGGCCTGCACGGCCACGTGGTCGAACTCGCCGTCGGCGATGGCGCGGAAGGACTCGATGGTGTCCTTCAGCGGAACGGTCGAACCTTCGACGCCCGTGAACTTCTTCGCCATGTACGTGTTCTGCGAGAGGAACTGCTGGATCCGACGAGCGCGCTCGACCGTGATCTTGTCCTCTTCGGAGAGCTCGTCGACACCGAGGATGGCGATGATCTCCTGCAGTTCCTTGTTCTTCTGGAGGATCTGCTTGACGCGCGTGGCCGTCTCGTAGTGGTCGGCACCCAGGTACCGGGGGTCCATGATCCGCGAGGTCGACGTCAGCGGGTCGATCGCCGGGTAGAGACCCTGCGAAGCGATCTCACGCGACAGCTCGGTCGTGGCGTCCAGGTGCGCGAACGTGGTGGCCGGCGCCGGGTCGGTGTAGTCGTCGGCCGGGACGTAGATCGCCTGCAGCGAGGTGATCGAGTGACCACGCGTCGAGGTGATGCGCTCCTGGAGCACACCCATCTCGTCGGCGAGGTTCGGCTGGTAGCCCACCGCGGACGGCATGCGGCCGAGCAGCGTGGAGACCTCGGAGCCGGCCTGCGTGAAGCGGAAGATGTTGTCGATGAAGAGGAGCACGTCCTGCTTCTGGACATCGCGGAAGTACTCCGCCATCGTCAGCGCCGACAGGGCCACGCGCAGACGCGTTCCCGGCGGCTCGTCCATCTGGCCGAACACGAGGGCGGTCTTGTCGAAGACGCCCGCCTCTTCCATCTCGCCGATGAGGTCGTTGCCCTCACGGGTGCGCTCGCCGACACCGGCGAACACCGACACACCACCGTGGTCCTGCGCGACGCGCTGGATCATCTCCTGGATGAGGACCGTCTTGCCGACGCCCGCACCACCGAAGAGGCCGATCTTGCCACCCTGCACGTACGGGGTGAGGAGGTCGATCGACTTGATGCCGGTCTCGAACATGGAGGTCTTCGACTCGAGCTGGTCGAAGGCCGGGGCCTTGCGGTGGAT
The DNA here is from genome assembly GCF_047977705.1 of Curtobacterium sp. LFS084. NCBI lineage: Bacteria > Bacillati > Actinomycetota > Actinomycetes > Micrococcales > Microbacteriaceae > Curtobacterium > Curtobacterium sp. LFS084. Next base: position 36,445 of record NZ_JBFPFM010000003.1, on the reverse strand, counting down.
CGGCCAGCGCTCGGTGATCTCGAGCTTCTCGTCGGTGTTGAGCACGTTGCCCAGCACGTCGAAGACCTTGCCCTTGGTGACGTCGCCGACGGGGACCGAGATCGGAGCGCCCGAGTCACGGACCTCCTGGCCACGGACCAGACCGTCGGTCGGCTTCAGGGAGATGGCGCGGACGAGGTCGTCGCCGAGGTGCTGCGCGACCTCGAGGCCGATCTCCTGCGACGAGTCACCGATGGTGATGGTCGTGAACAGGAGGTTGTACATCTCGGGGATGGCGTCGTGCGGGAACTCGATGTCGACGACGGGGCCCGTGACACGGGCGATCCGGCCGACACCGGGCGCCGACGACGTCTCGACCGCGGTGGTTGCGGTGTCGGTCATGGCTGGTGCCTTCCTGAGGGTGGGTAACTGTCCGCGAACGACGCGGACTACTTCTTCTTCGACGAGAGGGCGTCGGCGCCGCCGACGATCTCGGAGATCTGCTGGGTGATCTCGGCCTGTCGGGCGTTGTTCGCGAGACGCGTGAAGTCGCGGATGAGCGAGTCGGCGTTGTCGCTCGCCGCCTTCATCGCCTTCTGCCGGGCGGCGTGCTCGGAGGCAGCCGACTGGAGCATGGCGTTGAAGATGCGGCTCTCGATGTAGACCGGCAGCAGCGCGTCGAGCACCGCGTCGGCGTCCGGCTCGAACTCGTAGAGCGGCTCGTCGTTCGACGGGGCCTCGACCCCCTCGACGACCTCGAGCGGGAGCAGCCGGACGACCTGCGGCTCCTGCGTGGCGAGGCTCAGGAAGCGGTTGAAGACGATGTGGATCTCGTCCACGCCGCCCTCGGCCGTGTCCTGCAGGAACTTCGCCACGACGGCGTCGCCGATCGACTTCGCGGTCGAGAACTCCGGCTGGTCGGTGTTGCCGACCCACTGCTGCTCGGACGAACGCTCACGGAACGCGAAGTACCCGACGGCCTTGCGGCCGACCAGGTAGAACACGACGTCCTTGCCCTCGCTGCGGAGCAGGGAGGCGAGCTCCTCGCCCTGCTTGAGGACGTTCGTGCTGAACGCGCCGTTCAGACCGCGGTCCGACGTGAACAGCACGACGGCTGCGCGCGTCGACGACTCCGGCTCGGTGGTCAGCACGTGGTCGACGTTCGAAAACGTCGCCACGGCCGACACCGCACGCGTCACGGCCCGCGAGTACGGACCCGACGCAGCCATGCGGGCCTGCGCCTTCTGGATCCGCGACGCCGAGATCAGTTCCATCGCGCGAGTGACCTTCTTCGTGGTCTTCGCGGACTTGATTCGCTGGCGGTAGACCCGGACCTGCGCTGCCATCTAGCGACGACCCTTGACGATCTGCTCCTGGTCGACGTCCTCGGCCGAAGCGGCCTCGAACTGCTCGGACCCGAGCGTCTTGCCGTCGCTCGTCTGGAAGCTCTTGGAGAACTCGTCGATCTGCTTCGTCATCTCGGCGACGGTGTCGTCGCTGAGCTGGTTCGTCTCACGCAGGGTGGTTAGCACGTCCGAGTTGCGGCGCAGGTGGTCGAGCAGCTCCGACTCGAAGCGCAGGACGTCGGCCACGGGGACCTCGTCGAGCTTGCCGTTCGTGCCGGCCCAGATCGAGACGACCTGCTCCTCGACCGGGTACGGCGAGTACTGCGGCTGCTTGAGGAGCTCGGTCAGACGGGCACCGCGCTCCAGCTGGCGACGCGACGCCTGGTCGAGGTCGGACGCGAACATCGCGAACGCCTCGAGCGAGCGGTACTGCGCCAGCTCGAGCTTGAGCGTGCCGGAGACCTTCTTGATCGACTTGACCTGCGCGTCACCACCGACGCGCGACACCGAGATGCCCACGTCGACGGCCGGACGCTGGTTCGCGTTGAACAGGTCCGACTGCAGGAAGATCTGGCCGTCGGTGATGGAGATCACGTTGGTCGGGATGTACGCCGAGACGTCGTTCGCCTTGGTCTCGATGATCGGGAGACCCGTCATCGAACCGGCGCCGAGCTCGTCGGACAGCTTCGCGCAACGCTCCAGCAGACGGGAGTGCAGGTAGAAGACGTCACCCGGGTAGGCCTCGCGGCCCGGCGGACGACGCAGGAGGAGCGACACGGCACGGTAGGCCTCGGCCTGCTTCGACAGGTCGTCGAAGATGATCAGGACGTGCTTGCCCTGGTACATCCAGTGCTGACCGATGGCCGAGCCGGTGTACGGGGCGAGGTACTTGAAGCCGGCCGGGTCGGAGGCCGGGGCGGCGACGATGGTGGTGTACTCCATCGCACCGGCGTCCTCGAGCGCACCCTTGACGGAGGCGATCGTGGAGCCCTTCTGACCGATGGCGACGTAGATGCAGCGGACCTGCTTGTCCTCGTCGCCGGACTCCCAGTTGGCCTTCTGGTTGATGATCGTGTCGATCGCGATGGCCGTCTTGCCGGTCTGGCGGTCGCCGATGATCAGCTGACGCTGACCGCGGCCGACGGGGATCATCGCGTCGATGGCCTTGATGCCGGTCTGGAGCGGCTCGTGCACCGACTTTCGGGACATGACGCCGGGCGCCTGCAGCTCGAGAGCGCGGCGGCCCTCGGCCTGGATCTCGCCGAGACCGTCGATCGGGGCGCCGAGCGGGTCGACGACGCGACCGAGGAAGCCGTCGCCGACGGGAGCCGAGAGGACCTCGCCGGTGCGGGTGACTTCCTGGCCCTCTTCGACACCGGCGAACTCGCCGAGCACGATGGCGCCGATCTCGTCCTCGTCGAGGTTCTGCGCGAGGCCGAGCGTGCCGTCCTCGAAGCGGATGAGCTCGTTCGCCATGACGCCGGGGAGGCCCTCGACGTGCGCGATGCCGTCGCCGGCGTCGATGACGTGCCCGACCTCGGCCGTGGAGGCCTTCGTCGGCTCGTAGTTCGAGACGAAGTCCTTCAGGGCATCACGGATCTCATCGGGGCTGATGGTGATGTCTGCCATGGGATTTTCCTTGTTGATTTCCGGGGCCGTACGGCTCCGAGAGGGTGACGCTGCCTGACTCGGCAGTTCCCGTTGTGGACTTGGGAGGGGCGGCTTCGACCGTACGCTCAGCCGGCGAGCTGGAGCCGGAGCTCCGAGAGACGCGTGGAGACGGTGCCGTCGATGACGTCGCCGCCGATCTGCACCCGGACCCCGCCGACGACCGAGGGGTCGACGACGTGGTTGATGCTGATGTCCTTGCCGTGCTGCTGCGCGAGCGCCCGGGCGACGCGAGCCGCCTGGCCGTCGGTGAGCGGCGTCGCGGTGATGACCGTCGCGACGAGCTTGCCGGCCTGCTCGGCCACGATGCGCGAGGCGTCGCGGACGAGTTCACCGATGCGCCGACCGCGCGGCTGCTGCACGAGGTGCGACAGGATCACGATGGTCTGCTCCGTCGCCTTGCCGCCGAGCAGCCGCTCGACGAGGGCGCTCTTCTCCGACGGGCTGCCGAGCTTGGTGCCCAGCGCCAGTTCGAGGTCGGCGTCCGAGCGGACGGCGGTCTCGAAGGAGAACAGCTCGGCTTCGATCGGCGTGCCCGCGGGGGCGGTGGCGGCGACGGCGCGGATGCCCGCGTCCTCGATGCCGACGAGCAGGTCCTGGTGCGAGGACCAGCGCGAGCCGGCCACCGCGGTCAGGACCGCACGCGTCGCAACCGACTGGCCGGCGAAGACGCGGTCGATGACGACCTTCTTGCCGGCCGGGTCGGCCGTCGGGTCGGACAGCAGACCGAGCAGCTGCGGCGCACCGGCGATCGCACGCCCTGCGGCGAGGATCTCGGCACCGGCGGCGAGGTCGGCTGCACCGCCGAGGTCGGCGAGCACCGCCCTCGTGGACGCCAGTGCTTCCCTGGTGGCGCTGCGCATGCTCAGCGCTCCCCGGCCGATGCCGACGAACCCTGCGAGGCCTCGAGGTCGGCGAGGAAGCGATCCACGACCGCGGTCGACTTCGCGTCGTCCTTGAGGGACTCACCGATCACGCCGGAGGCGAGGTCGAGCGCGAGCGTGCCGACCTCGGCACGGAGCGACTGGAGCGCGCTCTGACGCTCGGCCTCGATCTGCGCCTGCGCGTTGGCGGTGATGCGTGCTGCATCGGCCTGCGCCTGCTCACGGAGCTCGTTGCCGATCGCGTTCGCGTCGGAACGAGCCTGCTCACGGATGCGGGACGCCTCGGCGCGAGCCTCGGCGAGCTGCTTGTTGTACTCGTCGAGCGCGGCAGCGGCCTGCTCCTGAGCAGCCTCCGCCTTCTTGATGCCACCTTCGATGGCCTCGGTGCGCTCGTCGAGCATCTTCGTGATCCGCGGGATGATGACCCGCCAGAAGACCAGCAAGATGACGACGAACGCGACCGCCGACCACAGGATGTCGTACAGCGGAGGGATCAGCGGGTTGTGCGTCTCCTCCGCCGCGAGGATCAGTGCGTTCTGCATCGAGAGGCCTTAGTTGGTGAAGATGAAGTACGTCGCGATACCGATGAAGGCGAGGGCCTCGGTGAAGGCGATACCGATGTACATGAGGGTCGTCAGACGGCCCTGGAGCTCCGGCTGGCGAGCGACGGACTCGATCGTCTTGCCGACGACGATGCCCACGCCGATGGCCGGGCCGATCGCCGCGAGGCCGTAGCCCACGGTCGCGATGTTGCCGGAGATTGCCGCGAGAACGGTCGTTGCGTCCACGTGTTTTCCTTTCAGGATGCGGCCCGACGGATGCCGTGCCGTATTGGGGGTCAGTGCAGGTCGTTGGTCAGTGCTCGTCAGCCAGCGCGAGCTGGATGTACACAGCGGTCAGCAGCATGAAGACGTACGCCTGCAGCAGCGCGACCAGGATCTCGAAGAAACTGAACGCGATGCCGAACGCGAGCGTCCCGACTCCGAAGGCCTTGAAACCGAGCGAGGCGTCGACGAAGAAGAACTGCGTGGCAGCGAAGAACAGGACGAGCAGCAGGTGGCCGACGACCATGTTCATCAGGAGTCGCAGGGTCAGCGTCACCGGTCGGAGCACGAAGGTCGAGACGAGCTCGATCGGCGTCACGATGATGTACAGGTACCACGGGACCCCCGGCGGGAACAGCGAGTTCCGGAGGAAGGTGCCCGGGTGCTTGCGCAGACCCGCGTAGATGAAGGCCACGTAGGCGACGATCGCGAGGATCATCGGGTACGCGATGCGGCTGGTGCCCTGGAGGTTGAACCCCGGGATCAGACCCGTGAGGTTCAGGAACAGCACGGAGAAGAAGATCGTCGCCAGCAGCGGGAGGAACCGCTTGCCGTCCTTCTCACCCAGGTTGTCGAAGGTGTTCCGGCGGACGACGTCGAACGCGTACTCGATGAGCGCCTGGCCGCGGCCGGGGACGAGCTTGAGCGAACGGGTCCCGATGATGCCGATCAGCAGCAGGACCGCGACGGCGATGAACCGGATGATGACGAGTCGGTCGATCTCGAAGGGCGTCCCGGCGAAGAAGATCGCTTCCGGGAAGAACTCGTTGATCGACGGACCATGGAACTCGGCGGCCTTGCTGCTCCCCGCCGCGACGGTGTTACCCGCAGCGGTGAGGGACAGGGGAAGAGCGTGGGATAGCAGCGCTGTCTCCTGTGTCGGCGCGCGCACGCATGGCACGCGATGGTGGACGTTGTGGAGGCTCGTCCGCTCCGAGCTGTGCTCCGGACGCGGACTCCGAGAAGCCTATCAGGTGCTGGAGGCTTCCCGGGCTCTCAGTTGCGGGGGTCGCGCTTCTCAGGAGACGCGGAGTCTCCGGGGAGCGAGACCCCGATCGGGATACGGGCCTTGGCGACCGCGACGACGTCGATCACGAGCGAGCCGACGACCCCGACGATGATCGCGACCGCGAGCACCGGGAAGTCCACCCAGTCGCGGTCCCGCAGCAGCACGAGCACGACGATGAAGACGACGAACTTGAGCAGCCACGTGCCCATCACGATGCCGAAGAAGGCCCCGGAGATCATCTGTCCCTTCGAGACGCGCAGCGCCACGAGCACGCTCACGGCAGTGAGGCCGAGGAACACCACGCTGAGCACGGCGCCGAGCAGCCCGCCGGCGAGCCCCGGGCCGCCGGCCACGAGCAGGCCCACGACTCCCCCGACGACGGCGAGCCCGACGGCCAGCAGCGCGCCCCAGGTGATGATGCGGCGGAACACCGGCCGGACGTGGTCGAGCGCGTTCGGTGCGGTCACGAGTTGTCTCCTGGGATCGATCGGTCGTTGGCGGCCCGGTCGAGCGGGTCGAGGCTGGCGTCCACCACGGCGGTGGACCGGGTGGCGACCTGTGCGGCGAACTCGGCGCGCTTGCGGCCGAGCGGGGCGAACGTGGCCACCGCGCAGACGGCGAAGCCGACGGCGACGAAGACGACCACCCAGTACCAGTCCACGAAGAGGAACAGCAGGCAGCCGACCGCCACGGTGGCCGTCCACGCGTAGAAGATGAGCACGGCGTGGAAGTGCGAGTGCCCCATGTCGAGCAGGCGGTGGTGCAGGTGCTTCCGGTCGGCCGAGAACGGTGACTTCCCGGCGCTGAGCCGGCGCGTGACGGCGAGCCCGAAGTCGAGGATCGGCACGATGAGGATCGCGAACGGCAGCAGGATCGGGATGAACGCCGGCAGCAGCGCCTGGCGCGTCTGCACCGCGGCCGGGTCGATGTTCCCGGTGACGGAGACCGCGCTCGTGGCCATCAGGAAGCCCACGAGGAGGGCACCGGCGTCCCCCATGAAGAGCTTCGCGGGGTGCCAGTTCAGGATCAGGAAGCCGAAGCAGGCGCCGACGAGCACCGCGGTCAGCAGCGAGGGCAGGTTGAAGAAGAACTCGGTCTGCACGACCACGCGGTTGATGAAGAACGTGTAGAGGAAGAACACGCCACCGGCGATGATCGCCACGCCCGCGACCAACCCGTCGAGTCCGTCGATGAAGTTCACGGCGTTCATCACGAGCACGACCGCGAGCACCGTGAAGATCAGGCTCATGTACGACGAGCCGACGCCGAGCGTGTTGCCGATCGGCAGCGACACGATCGCCACGCCCTGCCACGCGAGGATGCCCGCGGCGATGATCTGCCCGGCGAGCTTCGTCATCCAGTCGAGGTCCCAGATGTCGTCGGCGACGCCGAGGACCACGATGATGGTCGCCCCCGCGAGGACGGCGATCACGCGCCCCGGCTCCGAGAACACCAGCCGGAAGTAGTCGGTGCCGGCGATCGACGGGAACAGGAACCACGCCGCGAGCATCGCCACGATGACGCCGAGGTACATCGCGATGCCGCCGAGCCGCGGGGTCGGCGTGCGGTGCACGTCACGCTCGCGGACCTTCGGGTACCACTTGTACTTCAGCCCCAGCTTCCAGACTACCCAGCTGACGCAGAAGCTCACCACGGCCGCGATGGCCCCGGCGAGCAGGTAGTACTTCATCCGACCAGGTCGGCTCCGACGACCCTGGTGATCTCGTCGTCGGGGATCACACCGTGGCGCACGATCCGGAGCTTCCCGCCGTCGGACAGCCCGGTGGCGTCGACGATCGTGGAGCCCGTGGATGCCTCGAAGCCCTCGTGCGCGGTGATCGGACCGCCGTCGAGGTACACGGCGACGCTGTCGCCGAGCATCGCCTCGGCCTGGTCCGCGTCCATCGCGGCCGGGTCCCCCGTCGAGTTCGCGGAGGACACCGCGAGCGGCCCGACCTCCTGCAGGAGCTCGAGGGCGATGCGGGAGTCCGGCATGCGGAGCGCGACGGTGCCGCGGGTCTCGCCGAGGTCCCAGTCGAGCGACGGCTGGGCGCGGAGGATCACGGTGAGGCCACCCGGCCAGAACTCGTCGACGAGGTCCCGCACCTGCTGCGGGATGTCGCTCGCGAGCGCGTCGAGGGTGGGCGGACCGGGGATGAGGACCGGCGGCGGCGACTGCCGGGTCCGGCCCTTCGCGTCGAGCAGGCGCTGGACGGCGGCCGCGCTGAAGGCGTCCGCGGCCACGCCGTAGACGGTGTCGGTGGGGACGACGACGAGCTCCCCGCGTCCGAGAGCGGCACGTGCGAGCCGCATCCCGGTCAGGAGCCCGTCGGAGTCGGTGCAGTCGTATCGGGATGCCATGACTCGACGATGATAGTGCGACACAATGGGTGGCATCGTGAACGAGACCCCTGCGCCCCGCCTCCTGTTCCTCTTCGACATGGACGAGGTCCTCGTCCGGTACGACTGGAAGGTGCGGATGGCCGCCCTCGCCGAGTTCACCGGGCACGACTTCGACGAGCTCCGTCGGCGGTGGTGGGACTGCGGCAACGAGCAGCGCGCCGAGGCCGGCGGGTACGCCGACGGCGACGAGTACCTGGCCGCCTTCGCCGAGGCGATGGACTGCGACGTCCCCGAGGCCGAGTGGGCGCGGATCCGCGGCGCCGCGATGACCGAGCTGCCCGACCGCATCGAGGCGGTGCGCGTCGCGAGCGAGCACGGACGGGTCGGGCTGCTGACGAACAACGGGCCGCTGGCCGGCCGGTGGATCCACCGCTGGGCGCCGTCGCTCGCGCCGCTCTTCGGCGAGCACCTCGACACGACGAGCAACTTCGGTGCGCGGAAGCCCGAGCCCGAGGTCTACCGCCGGGCCCTCGAGCACCACGGCGTGCCCGCCGAGCGCACGTTCTTCGCGGACGACATGCCGATCAACGTCGAGGGTGCCCGGAGCGTGGGCATCCACGCGGTGCTCGTCGAGGAGCACACGGACCTCCGACAGGCGGTCCTCGCCTTCGTCGCGGAACAGCAGGAGCGCGTGCCCGCCTGACACGGGCCAGGAGGCGCGGCTCGGCCCCGGCTAGCGGGTCGCGGTGGTCGTGCGGTCGCGGCCGGTCAGGTCGACGTGCGTCTCCGGGGACCGGAACCCACGGCGCGTCAGGACCTCGCGCACGCCGGCGCCCTGCGGTTCGGCGTGCTCGATGACGAGCACGCCCCCGGGCACCAGGAGGCGCCAGGCGGTGTCCGCCAGGGCACGCACCGCGTCGAGGCCGTCCGGCCCGCCGTAGAGCGCCATCGCGGGATCGTGGTCGCGGACCTCTGGGTCGATCGGCACCGCGTCGTCCGGCACGTAGGGCGGGTTCGACACGACGACCGACACCGTGCCGTCGAGCTCCGGCAGCGCGTCGGCGAGGTCGCCCTCCACCAGGCGGACCGTCCCACCGTGGGCCGCGACGTTGCGCCGGGTCCACGGCAGTGCCTCTGTCGAGCGTTCGACCGCGTACACGACCGCGTTCGGCACCTCGGTGTCCATGGCGATCGCGATCGCGCCGCTGCCGGAACCGAGGTCGACCGCGACCGGTGCCGGCACGGCCACCGCGCGGAGTGCGTCGATGCCGAACTGCACGACACCCTCGGTCTCGGGCCGCGGGACGAACACACCGGGTCCGACGGCCAGCGTGAGCGCGCGGAAGTGCGCCTCGCCGGTGATGTGCTGGAGCGGCTCGCGGGTGGCACGTCGGGCGACGGCGTGCCGGAAGCGCTCGACGTGCTCCGGAGCGATCGCACCCCCGGTCATCGCGCGGGCCTGCACGGCGCCGCGCGAGGTGTCGGTCGCCCAGGCGAGCAGCAGCTCGGCGTCCACCTGCGGGGTCGGGACGCCGGCCGCGTCGAACGCCGCGGCCGCCTCGCGCAGGAGGCGGTCCGCGGCGAACGCGACGGGCGTGTCGGAGGTGATCCGTGCCTCCAGGGCTACGCGTCCTGGTCGCCGATGGCGGCCAGTCGTGCTTCTTCGTCCGCCTGGATGGCGGACTGGATGACGGGCTCGAGGGCGCCGTTCATGACGCGGTCCAGGTCGTACGCCTTGTACCCGGTGCGGTGGTCCGCGATGCGGTTCTCCGGGAAGTTGTACGTGCGGATGCGCTCCGAACGGTCCATGCCACGGATCTGCGACTTGCGCGCGTCCGAGGCGATCGCGTCGAGCTCCTCCTGCTGCTTCGCGAGGATGCGGGCGCGCAGCACGCGCATGCCGGCCTCGCGGTTCTGCAGCTGCGACTTCTCGTTCTGCATCGCCACCGTGATGCCCGTGGGCAGGTGGGTGATGCGGACCGCGGAGTCGGTCGTGTTGACGGACTGCCCGCCGGGGCCCGACGACCGGTACACGTCGATCTTGAGGTCGTTCTGGTTGATCTGGACCTCTTCGGGCTCGTCGACCTCGGGGAAGACGAGGACGCCGGTCGTCGAGGTGTGGATGCGCCCCTGCGACTCGGTCGCCGGCACGCGCTGCACGCGGTGCACGCCGCCCTCGTACTTCAGGTGCGCCCAGACACCCTGGGACGGGTCGGTCGCGTTCGACTTGATCGCGACCTGGACGTCCTTGTAGCCGCCGAGGTCGGACTCGGTGCGCTCGAGCATCTCGATCTTCCAGCCCTTGGACTCGGCGTAGTGCGAGTACATGCGCAGGAGATCGGCCGCGAACAGCGCCGACTCCTCGCCGCCCTCGCCGCCCTTGATCTCCATGATCACGTCGCGCCCGTCGTCGGGGTCGCGCGGGATGAGCAGCCGGCGGAGACGCTCCTGGCGCTCCGTCAGCTGCTCCTCGAGCGCCGGGACCTCGTCCGCGAACGCCTCGTCCTCACGCGCGAGCTCCTGGGCGGCGGCGAGGTCGTCCCCCGCCGCCTTCCACGACTCGTACGCGGACTTGATCTGGTTGAGCTCGGCGTACCGCCGGTTCACCTTCTTCGCGCGGGCCGCATCGGCGTGGAGCGCGGGGTCCGACAGCTGCTGCGTCAGGTCCTCGTGTTCCGCCAGCAGCCCTGCCACCGACTCGAACACGCGTTACTCCTGGTGGCCGTTGTGGTGCCCACCGGTCGTGGGGACCGACTTCTGCACCTGGACCAGGAACTCGACGTTCGACTGCGTCTCCTTGAGGTTCCGCAGCACGATCTCGAGGGCCTGCTGCGGGTCGAGCCCGGCGAGGGCACGGCGCAGTCGCCACGTGATCTTGACCTCGTCGGCGGAGAGCAGCTGCTCCTCGCGACGGGTGCCGGAGGCGTTGACGTCCACGGCCGGGAAGATCCGCTTGTCGGCGAGGTGCCGGTTGAGGCGGAGCTCCATGTTGCCGGTGCCCTTGAACTCCTCGAAGATCACCTCGTCCATCTTCGACCCGGTCTCGACGAGCGCCGTCGCGAGGATGGTCAGCGAGCCGCCGTCCTCGATGTTGCGCGCGGCGCCGAAGAAGCGCTTCGGCGGGTACAGGGCCGACGAGTCGACGCCACCGGAGAGCACGCGACCGGAGGCCGGCGTCGCCAGGTTGTAGGCGCGGCCCAGACGGGTGATCGAGTCGAGGAGCAGGACCACGTCGTGCCCGAGCTCGACGAGGCGCTTCGCACGCTCGATGGCGAGCTCGGCGACCGTGGTGTGGTCCTCGGCGGGACGGTCGAAGGTCGAGGCGATGACCTCGCCCTTCACCGTGCGCTGCATGTCGGTGACCTCTTCGGGCCGCTCGTCCACCAGGACGACCATGAGGTGCGCCTCGGGGTTGTTCTTGGCGATCGCGTTCGCGATGGCCTGCAGCACGACGGTCTTGCCGGCCTTCGGCGGGGACACGATCAGGCCGCGCTGGCCCTTGCCGATCGGCGACACGAGGTCGATGATCCGGGTGCTGAGCTTCGACGGCTCGGTCTCGAGACGCAGGCGCTCGTTCGGGTACAGCGGCGTGAGGTCCTGGAAGTCGACGCGCGCGGCGGCCTCGTCGGCGGTCTGCCCGTTGACCGAGTCGACCTTGACGAGCGCGTTGTACTTCTGGCGGCTCTGCTGCTCGTTGTCCCGCGGCTGCTTGATCGCGCCGACGACCGCGTCGCCCTTGCGCAGGTGGTACTTCTTCACCTGGCCGAGCGAGACGTAGACGTCGTTCGGCCCGGGCAGGTACCCGGTGGTGCGGACGAAGGCGTAGTTGTCGAGGACGTCGAGGATGCCCGCGATCGGGATGAGGACGTCGTCCTCGGTGATCTCCGGCTCGAACTCGTCGTTCTGCCCGCCGCGGCCGCGCTTGCGGTCACGCTGACGACGGCTGCGGCCGCCCTCGGTCTCGTCGGCGACCTGCTGGGCCGGCTGCTGCTTCTGCTGGCCCTGCTGCTTCTGCTGGCCGTTCTGCCGGTTCGCGTCGTTCCGGTCGTCCTGCTGGGCGTTCTTCTGGTCGCCCTGCTGGCCGTTCTGACCGTTCTGGCCGTTCTTCTGGCCGTTGTCGTTCTTCGGCGCGGCGTCGCGACCGTTCTGGTCGCCGCCCTGCTCGCCGTTCTCGGCGTTCTGGCCACGGCCACGACCCCGACCGCGGCTGCGACGACCGCGACGCGAACCGCCCTCGCCCTGCTGGTCGTTCTGGTCGCCCTGGTCGTTCTGGTCGCCCTGGTCGGTGGACTGGTCCTGCTGCGCGGCGGCGTCCTGCTGGGCCGGCTGCTCGGCCTGGTCCCGCGGCTGCTCGGTGCGCTCGGCACGCTCGGCCTGCTGGCCGTTCTGCTGCGCGCGCTGGCCGCGCCCGCGACGCTGGCCGCCGGTCTCCGCGGCTTCCTGCGCGTCCTTCTCGGCGCGGACCTGGTCGAGCCCGGCGAGGAGGTCCTCGGTGCCGGTGTGTCCGGCGTTCGTGTGCTCGGCGGCCGACGTCGGCGCCGCGTTCACGGTGCCGCCGGAGGAGGCACGGCGCGAACGGCGGGCACGCGAGGAGGCGGGCTGCTCGGCCGGGGCCTCGGTGGTCGCCGGTGCGTCTGCGACGGCCTCGGCAGCGGGTGCCTCGGTCGGCTCCGGCAGCGTCGGCTGCTCGGCCACGGGGGCCTCGACCGCGGGTGCGGCCGACTCGGTCGTGGCGTCGTCCGTCGCCGGACGCTTGTCCTCGATCGAGGCGATGAGGTCGCCCTTGCGGAGCTTCGAGAGCCCCGTGATGCCGAGGGAGGAGGCGATGCGCTGGAGTTCCGGGAGCCGGAGGGCGCGCAGATCGCTGGGGATCTCCACCTGGGTGGAGTCGTTGACGTTCGTCAAGGTCGGTGTTTCCTTTCGAACCGCAGAACGCGGAGAGTTTCCACCGTCCCGGATGCATGGGTGTGCATCGACCGCCGTTCAGACGACGGACCGGGATTCGGTGATCTGAAAGAGATTGCCCCCGCGCACCGGACCCTGCATGGCGAGGAAAGTCCTGCTGCCTACGCGGGTTCGGCTTGGAGCGCCGAGTGCGGCACCACTGTAGCACCACCCAGGTCGACGGCCAGCATGAGCGCCCGCCAGTCGGATTCCCCGTGTCGCGACACGAGGTCGGCGGCGGTGAGTCGCTGAGCGGGATCGCTGCCGAGGACCAGGAGGCTCGGGCCGGCTCCGGAGACGACCGCCGCGAGTCCGTGCTGCCGCAGCAGGCCGATCAGGGCGTCGGTCTCCGGCATGGCGCTGGCGCGGTACGCCTGGTGCAACCGGTCCTCGGTCGCCGCCAGCAGGAGCTCGGGGCTCTGGATGAGCGCCGCGACCAGCAGGGCGGAGCGCGACACGTTGAACGCCGCGTCCTCGTGCGGGACGCTCGCCGGCTGCAGGGAGCGCGCGAGCTTGGTCGAGAGCGTCGAGGTCGGCACGAAGACCACCGGCGCGACACCACGGTGGACGAGCAGGCGCTTGTACGCCGGCCCCTCGGCCGTCATCCACGCGATCGTCAGACCGCCGAAGAGCGCCGGGGCGACGTTGTCGGGGTGCCCCTCCATCTCGGTCGCGAGCGCGAGCAGGGTCGAGGCGTCGAGGTCGACGACGCCGTCGAGCAACCCGCGCGCGGCCATCAGCCCGGCCACGATCGCCGCAGCCGATGATCCCATCCCGCGGCCGTGCGGGATCGCGTTCACCGCGTGCAGCTCGAGTCCGGGCTGCGTCACGCCGGCGTGCTCGAGGCCGCGGCGGAGCGCACGGACGACCAGGTTCGTGTCGTCGGTCGCGACCTCGCCGGCGCCGACACCGTCGACCGTGACGGTCGCACCCGAACCGGGACGCACCCGCACGACGACCTCGTCGTAGAGCGAGAGCGCGAGACCGAGGGAGTCGAACCCCGGGCCGAGGTTCGCCGAGGTCGCCGGGACCCGGACGCGGACCGCCCGTCCGGCCGGTACAGCGATCTGGGCGCGCACGCCCTCCCCCGGTCCGGACGAGCGGTCGGGGCTCACTCGGCGCCGACCAGTCCGAGCACGTCGGCGATCGACTTGGTGTCGACCGGGACGCTCGTCGGGGCGACCTCGCCACCGTCCGGTGTGCGAAGGGCCCACTGCGGGTCCTTGAGGCCGTGGCCGGTCACCGTGATGACGACCTTGGCGCCCTTCGGGACGACCCCGGCGTCGGCACGCTCCAGGAGCCCGGCGACGCCGATGGCCGATGCGGGCTCGACGAAGACGCCGACCTCGGCCGAGAGGATGCGGTGCGCGGCGAGGATGGCCTCGTCGGTGATCGCGCCGAAGTAGCCGTCGGTCTCGTCACGGGCCTCGAGGGCGAACTGCCACGACGCCGGGTTGCCGATGCGGATCGCCGAGGCGATGGTGTCCGGCTGGCGGACGACCTCGCCGCGGACGATCGGGGCGGACCCCGCGGCCTGGAAGCCGAACATGCGCGGGAGCTTCGACGCGCGACCGGCGGCGACGTCCTCGCGGTACCCGCGGGAGTACGCCGTGTAGTTGCCGGCGTTGCCGACCGGCAGGAAGTGGAAGTCTGGGGCGTCGCCGAGGACGTCGACGACCTCGAACGCCGCGGTCTTCTGGCCCTCGATGCGGTCGTTGTTGACCGAGTTCACCAGGTGCACCGGGTAGTTCGCGGCGAGGTCGCGGGCGATGTCGAGACAGTCGTCGAAGTTGCCCTGCACCTGCAGCAGCTGGGCGTCGTGGGCGACGGCCTGGCTGAGCTTGCCCATGGCGATCTTGCCCTCGGGGACGAGCACCGCGGCCGTGATGCCGGCGTGCGTGGCGTACGCGGCGGCCGAGGCGCTCGTGTTGCCGGTCGAGGCGCAGATGACCGCCTTCGCACCGTGCTCGACGGCCTTCGAGATCGCCATCGTCATGCCGCGGTCCTTGAACGACCCGGTCGGGTTCATGCCCTCGTACTTGACGTAGACCTCGGCACCCGTGCGCTCGGAGAGCCGGCGCGCCGGGATGAGCGGGGTCCCGCCCTCGCCGAGCGTGACGACGGGCGTCGCCCCGGTGACGTCGAGACGGTCGGCGTACTCGCGCAGGACACCCTGCCACTGGTGGGCCATGAGGCTCCCCTTCTTGTCGGTTCTTGGGTTCGTGGGTCGGCGGGGCTCAGGCGCCGACGACGCGGAGGACGCTCGTGACCTCGACGACGACGTCCTCGTTGCGGAGCGCGACCACGGTCGCGGCGAGGTCGGACTCGCGCGCCAGGTGGGTGCCGATGACGAGGGTCGCGGTCGCGTCGGACCCGGTCGCGACGGTCTGCTCGACGGTCTCGACGCTGACGCCGTGCTTCGCGAGCACCCCGGCGACGGTGGACAGCACGCCGGGTGCGTCCGTCACGTGCAGCGTGATCTGGTAGCGGGTGCGGACGGTGCCGATCGGGAACACCGGCAACGCCGACTGGGTCGACTCGGCGATGCCGGGACCGCCGATGACGTGGCGGCGCGCCGCGGAGACCAGGTCGCCGAGGACCGCGGAGGCCGTCTCGACGCCGCCGGCACCGGCGCCGTAGAACATGAGGTCGCCGGCGGCCTCGGCCTCGACGAACACGGCGTTCTTCGCCCCGTGGACGCTCGCGAGCGGGTGCGACTCGGGCACGAGCGCCGGGTAGACGCGGGCGCTCACGCCCTCGGTGCCCTGCTCGTCGGTGAGGCGCTCGGCCGTGGCGAGGATCTTCACGACGTAGCCGGCCTTCCGCGCCGCGCGGACCTGCTCGATCGTCACCGAGGTGATGCCCTCGCGGTGCACGGCGGCGAGCGGGACCGAGGTGTGGAACGCGAGCGAGGCGAGGATCGCGGCCTTCTGCGCGGCGTCGTAGCCCTCGATGTCCGCGGTCGGGTCGGCCTCGGCGTAGCCGAGCTCGGTGGCCGTCGCGAGGGCGTCCTCGAAGGTCGCGCCCTCGCGGTCCATCAGGTCGAGGATGAAGTTCGTCGTGCCGTTGACGATGCCCATGATCCGCTCGATGCGGTCCCCGGCGAGGGAGTCGTGCAGCGGCCGGATGATCGGGATCGCACCGGCGACGGCGGCCTCGTAGTAGAGCTGCGCGCCCACCTGCTCGGCGACCGCGAAGAGCTCCGGCCCGTGGGTCGCCAGGAGCGCCTTGTTGCCGGTGACGACGTCGGCGCCGGACTGCAGCGCCTGGAGCACGAGGGTCCGCGCCGGCTCGATGCCGCCGATCAGCTCGACGACGATGTCCGCCCCGAGGATGAGCGACGCAGCGTCCGTCGTGAAGAGCTCCTTCGGCAGGTCGACGTCACGAGGGGCGTCGAGGTCGCGGACCGCGATGCCGACGAGCTCGAGGCCGGCCCCGGCGCGCGAGGCCAGCTCGTCGCCGTGTTCGAGGAGCAGCCGCGCGACCTGGGAACCGACCGAGCCGGCTCCGAGCAGCGCGACGCGGACGTTGCGGTATTCGATCATCTGGTGCGGTTCCTGTTCGTGGGGAGTCGGGTCGTCCGAGGGGCTCAGGCCCCCGGGACCACCCCGGTGTCGCGGGCGAGGAGGTCGTCGATCGACTCGCCACGCACGAGGATACGGGGTACGCCGTCGGCCACCGCGACGACCGGCGGGCGTCCGACGTGGTTGTAGTTGCTCGCCAGGCTCCAGCAGTACGCACCGGTGGCGGCCACGGCGAGGAGGTCCCCGCGGTGCACGTCGCCGGGCAGGTACTCGTCGTTCACGACGATGTCGCCGGACTCACAGTGCTTCCCGACCACCCGGGACAGGACCGCGGGGGCGTCCGAGGTCCGGGCGAGCCGGGCCGTGTAGTCGGCGCCGTAGAGGGCCGGTCGGGCGTTGTCGCTCATGCCGCCGTCGACCGACACGTACGTCCGGGTGGCGGGCTCGTGGTCGTCGTCCGCGAGGGTCACCGGCTTGATCGTGCCGACGCGGTAGAGCGTGACGCCGGCGGGCCCGACGATGTAGCGGCCGGGCTCGACCGCGATCTCCGGGACCGGGATGTCCCGCTCCGCGCAGGCCTCGGCGACGATGGTCGCGAGCGCGTCGGCGACGTCCTCCGGCTCGAACGCCGAGTCGGCCTCGGTGTAGTCGATGCCCCAGCCGCCGCCGAGGTTGAGCTCCGGCACCGGGCCGGTCGCGACGAGCGTGGCGTGCACGTCCATCAGGCGTCGCGCGGCCTCGCGGAAGCCGGACTCGTCGAAGATCTGCGACCCGATGTGCGAGTGGAGGCCGACGAACACGAGCGACGGCTCGGCCCGGACGGCCTCGGCGGCGGTCACGGCCTCGGTCAGCGGGATGCCGAACTTCTGGTCCTCGCGCGCGGTCGCGAGGTACTCGTGCGTCGATGCGTGCACCCCGCTGTTGATCCGGATGCGCACCCGCTGCACGACCCCGGCGTCGGCCGCCGCACGGGCGACGCGCCCGATCTCCTCGTGACTGTCGAGGACGATCGTGCCGACGCCGACCGCGACCGCGCGGGCGATCTCGGCGTCCGACTTGTCGTTGCCGTGGAAGCCGAGGAGCGCCGGGTCGACTCCCCCGGCCAGTGCGACCGCGAGCTCGCCGCCGGTGCACACGTCGACGCGCAGGTCGGCAGCGACCATCCACGCAGCGACCTGGGTCGTCAGGAAGGCCTTGCCGGCGTAGTAGACGTGCGCCCGGGTGCCGATGCGCTCGAACGCCTCGGTGAAGGCGTTCCGCACCCGCACGGCCCGCGACTGCACGTCGCGCTCGTCGACCACGTAGAGCGGCGTGCCGAACTCCGCGACGAGGTCCGACGCCGTGACGCCGCCGACGACGAGCTCGCCGTCGTCGGTCCGGGTCGCGGAGGCGGGCCAGATCCGCGCGGTCAGCGCGGAGGGGTCCGTCGGGAACCGCAGGTGCTGCGGGGCAAGGGGGTTCTCGCTCACGGGACCCGATCCTACCGAGCCGAGCCGCGCCTCCTGGCCGTGTGACGCCGGACGGCGCTCAACCGCACGAACCGACCGTCTGCAGCCCCGCCTCGTTGAGCGGCAGCGAGTCCGCCGTGACGCGCACGGTCGCCTCGGACGCCGTGACGTCGAGCGACCGCACGCGGAGCTGCGACGGCAGGAACCGGGCGGTGCAGACCTCGACGGGGACGTTCGTGACCCCCGGGATCGAGTCGACCTTGAGGCCGAGCGACGAGTTCGTGATGCGCACCGTCTTCGGGGTGATCGTGATCCCCTTGCCGTCGTCCTGCGCGGCGACGTCGCCCTTGGCGGCGTAGGTGATGTCGTAACCGAGCACCGCGGTCGTGCCGGAGAGCTCGACACCGCCGTCGACCAGGCTGAGCCGGTCGAAGAGCGGGCTGTACTTCGCCAGGTCCTTCACCGACGACGCCGCCAGGCGGACGTTGCCGTCGACGTCGCGGACGGCACCCTTGCCGTCCACGGGCACGTCGTGCGCCGTGACGTCGGCCGCGAGCGGGATGCCGTCGATCGTGAGCTTCTCGGAGGAGATCTCGACCTCGTCGAGCCGGCCGCCGAGCAGCTGCGGGATGACGATGCCCGTCGCGTGTGCCTGGACCTCGCCGGTGGCGCCGGACGGCAGCGACTGCTCGACCTGCTGCGCGATGATGCGGTCGACGACTCCGCGGAGGACGAACTCGGCGACCACGAGCAGCGCGGCGAGCACGACCACGACGACGACGAGCACGACGGGCCAGCGACGGCGCTTCCGGGGGGTGACGGTGGCGGCGGACATGCGTCCCACCTTGCCAGGTGGCCCCGGCAGCGAGCCTGGAGGCGCGGCGTGCGCCCGGCGCGGCGGCGCGGCGGTGCGGTGCGGAGTCGAACCACGAATCCGACATCGAACCAGGCCGCGAGGCCGGTTCGATGTCGGATCCGTGGTTCGGAAGGGGCGACCCTACATGCGCTCGGGAGCCGTCACGCCGAGCAGGCCCAGGCCGTTGCGGACGACCTGGCCGGTGGCGTCGTTCAGCCACAGGCGCGTGCGGTGCAGGTCGGTCACGGCCTCGTCCCCGAGCGGGGTGACCCGGCAGGCGTCGTACCAGCGGTGGTAGAGGCCGGCGAGCTGCTCGATGTAGCGCGCGATGCGGTGCGGCTCGCGCAGCTCGGCCGCCTGGCGCACCACGCGCGGGTACTCCGCCAGGGCGCCGAGCAGGGCCCCCTCGGTGTCGTGCGTCAGGAGCGAGGCGTCGAAGGCCGACCGGTCCACCCCGGCGTTCGCGGCGTTGCGGGCGACCGACTGCGTGCGGGCGTGGGCGTACTGGACGTAGAAGACCGGGTTGTCGTTCGTGCGCTTCGTGAGCAGGTCGAGGTCGATGTCGATCGACGTGTCACTGGCGAACCGCACGAGGGCGTACCGACCGGCGTCCACACCGACGGCGTCGACGAGGTCCTCCATCGTGACGATCGTGCCGTTGCGCTTCGACATGCGCATCGGCTCGCCGTCCTTGAGCAGGTTCACCATCTGCCCGATGAGGATCTCGAGGTTCTTGCCCGGCTCGTCACCGAACGCCGCGCACATCGCCATCATCCGGCCGACGTAGCCGTGGTGGTCGGCACCGAGCATGATGAGGTTCCGCTCGAACCCGCGCTCGCGCTTGTCGAGGTAGTACGCCAGGTCGCCGGCGATGTACGCGGGCTCGCCGTCGGACTTGATGACCACACGGTCGCGGTCGTCGCCGAAGTCGGTCGTGCGGAGCCACTCGGCACCCTCGGCCTCGTACATGACGCCCGAGGCCCGCAGTCGGTCGATGGCGCGCTCGACGGCCTTCGACTCGTGCAGGGCGTTCTCGTGGAAGTACACGTCGAAGTCGACGCCGAAGTCGTGCAGCGACGACTTGATGTCCGCGAACATGAAGTCGACGCCCTCGCGCCGGAAGAGCTCCTGCGCCTCGTCGCGCGGCAGGTCCTTGACGTCGACCGACGGGTCGAGCGTCGCGATCACGCGCGCCGCGATCTCGGCGATGTAGGCGCCGCCGTACCCGTCCTCGGGCGTCGGCTCGCCGAGGGCGCTCGCGACGAGGGACCGCGCGAAGCGGTCGATCTGCGCGCCGTGGTCGTTGAAGTAGTACTCACGGGTGACGAGGCCGCCCTGCGCCTGGAACACCCGCGCGAGGCTGTCGCCCACCGCCGCCCAGCGCACGCCGCCCATGTGGATCGGGCCGGTCGGGTTCGCGGACACGAACTCGAGGTTGATGCGGACGCCGTCGTACAGGTCGCCGTGCCCGAAGGACTGGCCGCCCTCGACGATGGTGCGCGCGATCTCGCCGGCGGCCGCGGCCTCGAGCGTGATGTTGATGAACCCCGGTCCGGCGACGTCGACCGAGGCCACGCCGTCGAGCTCGGTCAGCTCGCCGGCGATCTCGGTCGCCAGCTCGCGCGGGTTCGTCCCGAGCCGCTTCGCGAGCTGCATCGCCGCGTTCGAGGCCCAGTCGCCGTGCGCGCGGTTCTTCGGACGTTCGAGGGCCGCGTGCGACCCCTCGACGGTCACGGTGTCGGACGCGCCTCGTCGCTCGACGATCCCGGTCAGGATCGACAGGTACGCGGCGGAGAGTTCGGCAGGAGTCACGAGGGTCGAGTCTACCGGGACGCACAGGTCCTCCCCGGTCGATGCACCATCATGTCGGGATGACCACCCGCAGCCGCGTCCGGGCGATCAGCGTCGCCCTCCTCACCGTGTCCGCGTCCGTCGTCCTCGTCGGCTGCTCCGGCGGCGGCTCGGGCGGCGCCACGCCGAGCGCGACCACGGGTCCGATCGGCAAGCGGGTCGCGCAGACGTGCGCCGAGCTCTTGCCCGCCGAGTCCCTCGCCGTGTACGGGAAGACCTTCACCCTCGACGACGACTTCACGCCGGAGAAGGGCACACCCGCCGCCCGGATCGCCGAGCAGCGGGGGCGCGTGTGCCACTGGAGCGCGACCGACGACGCCGCGACGACCATCACGCTCGCCGTCGCCGACCTGCCTGAGAAGTCGCTCACGAACCTCAAGGACGCGCTCTACGAACGGGGCGGGTCCGTGCCGACGTACCGGGTCGAGGGGTACTTCTCGCTCACCGACGGTGTCGGCCGTGCGGACGCCTTCGCCGACCCGTACTGGATCACCGCGACCTCGACGCTCTTCACCGAGCCCGGCGGTGCGCAGCCCGTCGTCGACGCGGTGCGGGGCGTCCTGCAGCCGACCGCGTCCGCGACCCCGGCCGGCTGACCACCTGCCGCGTCCGCGTCCGCGGCGACCCCGGGCGTCCCCGGCGGGATCGGGCGTACCGGCCACGAAGGGGCGTGCCTGTCGTAAACGGGCGTGCCTGCCGGGAACGGGCGTACCGGGTGGAGATAGGCGTACCTGGCAGAGACGGGCGTACCAGGCGGAGACGGGCGTACCTGGCAGAGACGGGCGTGCCGGCCGTAAACGGGCGTACCTGGTCCATTTTTTCGACCGGGTACGCCCGTTCCCACCTTCCATCGCGCGCGTTCTGGGAAGGACCGATCGCGACACGCGTGGTCTCGGGCAGCCGTGCGGACCTGCTACGGTTGATCTCACCCAGGGCCCCCATAGCTCAGGGGATAGAGCACTGCCCTCCGGAGGCAGGGGCGGAGGTTCGAATCCTCCTGGGGGCACAGTCAGAGTCACATTCCCGCGGAAGCAGACGACTTCGCTCCGCTCAGGCGACTGCCCGCGATGCCGGCTTCGCCGAGCTTCACTCCGGGGGCGGTCGGGGCGGGGCCATCACGACGCCGGCTTCGCCGACCTTTCCTCCGGGAGCGGCTGGAGCACGGGCGTCGGGGCGGGGACACCGCGGCGCGTGCGCGCTCGGGTAGCGTCGGGCACATGACGATGGTGTTCCCGGAACCTGACGTTGCTCCGCTCCGAGGCGGCCCGACACTCCGGTGGGGCGTGATCGGCCCCGGCACCATCGCGAACGACTTCACCGCCACACTCCACGCCGCGTCCGACCACCGCGTCGTCGCCGTGGGCTCCCGCTCCCCCGAGCGCGCCGCCGCCTTCGCCCGCCGCCACGGCATCCCCGGGGTGCACGGCTCGTACGAGGCGCTCGTCGCCGACCCCGCCGTCGACGTCGTGTACGTCGCATCGCCGCACCCGCAGCACCTCGGCCACGCCCTGCTCGCGATCGCCGCCGGCAAGCACGTCCTCGTCGAGAAGCCGATGACCACCTCCGAGGCGGACACCCGGACCCTCGCCGACGCCGCCCGCCGCGCCGGGGTGTTCGCGATGGAGGCGATGTGGACCCGGTACCTGCCGGGCACCACGGTCGTCGCGAGGCTGCTCGCCGACGGCGTCCTCGGCGACGTCCACCTCGTGTCCGTCGACGTCGGCTGGCCGCACGAGCCCGACCCCGCCGACCGCATGTTCGACCCGGCCGCCGGCGGCGGCGCCCTCCTCGACGCCGGTGTCTACGGACACTGGTTCGCACGCTTCGCCACCGGCGCCCCGGTGACCCGGCGCACGACCGGTGCGGTCTCGGGACGCGGGGTGGACCTCCAGTCCGTCACCGTGTCGACGGCCGCTGGCGGCGCGCAGACGGTCGTGACCACGACGATGACGGCGTGGACGCCGGGACTCGCGGTCATCGCGGGCAGCACCGCCACCGTGCGCTACACGGACCACTTCGTGTTCCCGGCGTCGTTCGCGCTGCACCACGGCGCCGAGGCGGTGCACTGGGCGGACACCAGCGGCCTGCGGGGACGGGAGGGCCTCGTCTGGCAGGCCGCGGCGCTGGCGCGCTCCGTCGCCGAGGGGCGCACCGAGTCGCCGCTGCACTCCCTCGACGACTCGATCGGGCTCGCCGCGACGCTCGACGCGGCGCGAGCGTCGCTCGGTCCGGCGCGAGCGATGCCCGACGCACCCGCGTCGCTGGATCCGGCGCGAGCGATGCCCGACGCACCGGCCTCGCTCGGTCCGGCGCGAGCGATGCCCGACGCACCGGCGTCGCTCGGTCCGGGCACGGCAGCCCCGGGAGTTTCCGGACGCGACACCTCCACCCCCTAGGATCACGGGCCGGTCGACCCCGCACGCGACCGGGAAGAGGACTCGATGACCGCAGCCACCGGGAACCCGCAGCACGAACTCGCCCGCGGCGACCGTGCACCGGCACCACGGACGTTGCTCGACGTCCTCACCGCGACCGCCGCCGAGCACCCCGACGCCACCGCGCTCGAGGACCCGGCCGGCACCCTCGACTACGCGACGCTCGTCCGGCGGGTGCACGAGCAGGCCGACGATCTCGCCCGACGCGGGGTCCGACGGGGTGACCGGGTCGGCGTGCGGATCCCCTCCGGTGGACGCGACCTGTACGTGTCGATCCTCGCGGTGCTCGCCGCCGGCGCCGCGTACGTGCCCGTCGACGCCGACGATCCCGAGGAACGCGCGACCCTGGTGTTCGGCGAGGCCGACGTCGTGGGCGTCATCGGAGCCGGCGGCGTCCTGCGCGACCGCGACGGTGGCGAACTGCCCGTGACGGACCCCGCGGCGAGCGCCGCACTCCCCCACGAGGACGACGATGCGTGGATCATCTTCACGTCCGGGTCCACGGGTGTGCCGAAGGGCGTGGCAGTCACCCACCGCAGTGCTGCGGCGTTCGTGGACGCCGAGGCGCGGATGTTCCTGCAGGCGGCGCCGATCGGTCCGGGCGACCGGGTGCTGGCGGGGCTGAGCGTGGCGTTCGACGCGTCGTGCGAGGAGATGTGGCTGGCGTGGGGGCACGGTGCCGCTCTGGTTCCGGCGCCCCGGTCACTGGTGCGGACGGGGGTGGACCTCGGTCCGTGGCTGATCGCGCACGGGATCACGGTGGTGTCGACGGTGCCGACGCTCGCGGCGCTGTGGCCGGACGACGCGCTGGAGCAGGTGCGGCTGGTGATCTTCGGGGGTGAGGCGTGTCCGCCGGAGCTCGCGGCGCGGATCGCGAGCCGCCACCGGGAGGTCTGGAACACGTACGGGCCGACCGAGGCGACGGTGGTGGCGTGCGGGTCGTTGCTGGACGGGAGCACGCCGGTCCGGATCGGGTTGCCGCTCGACGGCTGGGACCTGGCGGTGGTGGACGCGGCGGGGGCCCGTGTCGCGCCCGGCGAGGTCGGGGAGCTCGTGATCGGCGGTGTCGGGTTGGGGCGGTACCTGGACCCGGCGAAGGACGCCGAGAAGTACGCGCCGTTCCCGGAGCTCGGGTGGGAGCGGGCGTACCGGAGCGGTGACCTGGTGCGGTACGAGCCCGAGGGGCTGGTGTTCCAGGGTCGTGCGGACGACCAGGTGAAGCTCGGTGGTCGTCGGATCGAGCTGGGCGAGATCGATGCGGCGTTGCAGGCGCTCCCGGACGTGGCCGGTGGTGCCGCGGTGGTGCAGCGGACGCCCGCGGGCAACCAGGTGCTGGTCGGGTACGTGGCGCCGGCGGCGGGTGTCCCGGTGGACGTGGCGGCGGCGAACGCGCGGTTGCGGGCGGAGCTCCCGGCGGCGCTGGTCCCCCTGCTGGCGGTGGTGGACTCGTTGCCGACGCGGACCTCGGGCAAGGTGGACCGGGCTGCGCTCCCGTGGCCGTTGCCGGGGTCGTCGGACGCGGCGCTGCTGCCGGACACGGTGGCGTGGATCGCCGAGCGGTGGTCGGCGATCCTGGGGGTGCCGGTGGGGAGCGTCGACGACGACTTCTTCGCGCACGGCGGCGGGTCCCTGACGGCGGCGCAGCTGGTGTCGGCGATCCGTGAGCGCTTCCCGACGACGACGGTGGCGGACGTGTACGACCACCCGAGGATCGGGGCGTTGGCGGATGCGCTGGACGATTCGGGTCCGGTGGTCTCCGTCCCGCGTGACGTCCGACCGGTCCCTCCGGTGACGGGGTTCGCGATGACGCTGCTGGGGGTGCCGCTGCAGGTGCTCCGCGGGCTGCGGGTGCTGACGTGGACGGCGTTGGTCGCGGCGGTGCTGCACGCGACGACCCTGCCGTTCGTCCCGGTGGTGCCGTGGCCGGTGCTCGTCGTGGCCCTGGTGCTGTTCGTGACGCCGGCGGGGAAGATGGCCGTGACGGTCGTCCTGGTCCGGCTGGTGCTCGCGGGGGTCCGACCGGGTGACCATCCCCGGGGTGGTCAGGTGCACGTGCGGGTGTGGTTGGCGGAGCGGATCGCCGAGGCGGTGGACGGCCCGTCGACCGCGGGTGCGCCGTGGATCAGTTACTACGCGCGGGCGCTGGGTGCGTCGATCGGTCGGGACGTCGACCTGCACGCGTTGCCGCCGGTCACCGGCATGTTGACGATCGGCAAGCGTGCGTCGGTGGAGCCGGAGGTGGACCTGGCCGGGCACTGGGTCGACGGAGACGTGTTCCGGCTGGGCCGGGTCCGGATCGACGCGGACGCGGTGGTGCACAGCCGGACGACGCTGCTGCCGGGTGCGCACGTCGGGGTGGGTGCCGAGGTCGAGGCGGGGTCCGCGGTCGCGGACCGGGTGCCGGACGGGGAACGGTGGGCGGGGTCGCCGGCGGAGCGCGTCGGGTCGGCTCGGCACGACCGGGAGGCGCGGCCGCCGTCGCGACGCCGGTGGCTGCTGGCGTACGGGGCCGGGTCCCTGGCCGTGGCCGGGTTGCCGGTGGTCGGTGCGGCCGCGGGGGTGGTGCTGGTGTGGCTGCTCGTCGGTCGCGCGGACTCGCTCGGGGACGCCGTGCTGCGCGCGCTGGCGTGGGTGCCGCTCGGGACCGTGGTCGCGGGTGTCGTGTACGCGGGCCTGGTGGTGGCCGCGGTGCGGTTGCTCGGCATCGGTCTGCACGAGGGTCGGCACCCGGTCCGTTCCCGGATCGGGTGGCAGGTGTGGACGACCGAACGGATCCTCGACGGCGCGCGGACGCTGCTGTTCCCGGTGTACGCGTCGCTCGTGACCCCGCTGTGGCTCCGACTGCTCGGGGCCCGGGTGGGGCGGAACACCGAGATCTCGACGGTCCTGCTCATCCCGGCGCTCACGCAGATCGCGTCCGGGGCGTTCCTCGCCGACGACACGATGGTGGCGACGTACGAGCTCGGTGGTGGTCGGGTGCGGATCGGCCGGTCGAAGGTGGGGCGTCGGGCGTTCCTCGGCAACAGCGGGATGACGGGTGCCGGTCGGTCGGTGCCTCGCGAGGCGCTGGTGGCGGTGCTGTCCGCCGTCCCGAAGAAGGCGAAGCGCGGATCGTCGTGGCTCGGCTCTCCCCCGGTGCGGCTCCGGCGCGCCACGGCGGAGTTCGACGAGGAGCGCACGTTCCGGCCGCCGCGGTCCCTCAAGGTCGCGCGCGGCTGCTGGGAACTCCTGCGTCTGGTCGCCCCGATGGTGTCCGCGGGGATCGCGCTCGGGGTCGTCGGCACGCTCCTCGCGCTCTGGACGGCCGTGGGCATCGGGTGGACGGTGCTGCTCGCCGGGCCGGTGCTCATCGTCGCCGGTGCCGTCGCGGCGGTGGTGTCGACGATCGCGAAGTGGTCCTTCGTCGGCCGGATCGCCGCCCGCGAGCACCCGCTGTGGTCGTCGTTCGTGTGGCGGAACGAGGTGCAGGACACGTTCGTCGAGACGGTGGCGCGTCCGTGGTTCGCCGAGCAGGCCACGGGGACGCCGGCCCTCGCGGCGTGGCTCCGCAGTCTCGGAGCGACCATCGGCCGCGGCACCTGGATCGAGACGTACTGGTTGCCGGAGGCCGACCTCGTGACGATCGGGTCCGGTGCGGCCGTCGCGCGGGGCACGGTCGTGCAGACGCACCTGTTCCACGACCGGGTGATGCAGCTCGACGAGGTCCGCCTCGACCCGGGCGCGACGCTCGGTCCGCACAGCGTGGTGCTGCCGGCGGCGGGCATCGGGCCGGGGGCGACCGTGGGGCCGGCCTCGCTCGTGATGCGCGGGGAGCAGGTGCCCGGTGGGACCCACTGGTCGGGGAACCCGATCGCTCCGTGGACATCGGCGCCGCGGGTGCCGGCGCGGTCGTCCGTCGAGCACGTCGCCGTGGCAGACTCGACGGCACCGTGAAGCCCGCCTCGACGAACCCAGACGCCGACCCGTACACCCCGCACAGCGGCGACCGACGGTGGAGCGCCCACCACTACGAGCTCCGACTGGAGTACCGCGTCGCGACGAACCGCCTCGACGCCACCGCGACGATCACCGGCCGTGCGCACGAGGACCTCGACCGCATCGTCCTCGACCTGCACGGCATGACGGTCGACCGGGTGGACGTCGACGGCAAACGGGCGAAGAAGCACACGACCGCGACGCACAAGCTCACCGTGACCCCGGCCGAGCCCGCCGCCGCCGGCACGGAGTTCACCGTCCACGTGCGGTACCGCGGCACACCGCACCCGCTCCGCAGCCCGTGGGGCCAGATCGGTTGGGAGGAGCTGACCGACGGCGTCATCGTCGCCGCGCAGCCGACCGGTGCCCCGTCGTGGTTCCCGTGCAACGACCGCCCGGACGACAAGGCCACCTACCGGTTCGAGATCACCGCCGAGGCCGCCTACGACGTCGTCGCGAACGGGGAGCTGCTCGGCAAGGAGCGCGCCCGCGCCGGCACGACGTGGACGTACGCCACGACCGAGCCGATGGCGACGTACCTGGCGACGGTGCAGATCGGGCGCTACCGCACGACGAGGCTCCGTGGCTCGGACACCCCCGTCACGCTGCACCACCCCGCCGACCTCGCCACTGCCGCGAAGACCGACTTCGGACGGGTGCCGGACATGCTCGCCCTGTACACCGACCGGTTCGGGCCGTACCCGTTCGCGTCGTACGGCGTCGTGGTGACCGACGACGAGCTCGAGATCCCGCTCGAGGCGCACGGCCTGGCGGTCTTCGGCCGGAACCACGTCGACGGCGAGCACGGCACCGACCGCTTGATCGCGCACGAGCTCGCGCACCAGTGGTTCGGCAACTCCGTCACGGTCACCCGCTGGCAGGACATCTGGCTGCACGAGGGCTTCGCCTGCTACGCCGAGTGGCTCTGGTCGGAGCACCGCGGCGGCGCGACGGCGGACACCCTGGCGTCGACGTACCGTGACGGGCTCCTCGAGCAGCCCGAGGACCTCGTCGTGGCCGACCCGGGCCCGAAGGACATGTTCGACGACCGGGTCTACAAGCGCGGGGCGCTGGCCCTGCACGCCGTGCGGCGATCGGTCGGCGACGACGCCTTCTTCGCCGGGCTCCGGACGATCACCGAGCGACACCGGCACGGCTCGGTCACCCCGGCGGACGTGCACGCCGCGTTCGCCGACGCGGCCGGGACCGACGTCGACGCGGTCCGGGACGTGACGGCACCCTGGCTCGAGGAGCCCACCGTCCCCGCGCTCTAGGGATCGGTCGGCGACATCGCGTGCGTCAGCTCGCGGTCTCGACCAGGTCCGGAGCGCCGCCGACGTCGGCCGTCCCCGGGGTACGGTTCGCCTCGGCCCACACCGCGTCGAGGGACAGCCCGACGACCCCGGCGACGGACGCGATCGTCGAGAACGCCGGCGTCGCGATGCGGCCGGTCTCGATCTTCCGCAGCGTCTCCGGCGAGATCCCGGCCCGCAGCGCGGTCTCGAGCATCGAGCGCTCCCCGCGTGCACGGCGGAGCAGGGCTCCGAGCCGCCGACCACGGGCGACCTCGTCGGGGCTGAGCGGGAGACGGACCATCCCCCTACTCTAATACCGGCCAGAGAGTACCGGTATGATCATCCCGTGATCGAGATCCTCACCCCGGCCGAGGTCGACCGTGCCCGCGCCACCGGAGCCCTCGTCGGCACGATCCTGCAGACCCTGCGCGACCGCACGCGCGTGGGCACGAACCTGCTCGAGATCGACCGGTGGACGAAGGCGATGATCGAGGACGCCGGCGCCCGGTCCTGCTACGTCGACTACGCCCCGTCGTTCGGCCGCGGGCACTTCGGCCACCACGTCTGCACCGCGGTCAACGACGCCGTCCTGCACGGACTCCCGCACGACCGGACGCTCGAGGACGGCGACCTGCTGACGCTCGACCTGGCCGTGTCGCTCGACGGCATCGCGGCCGACGCGGCGATCAGCTTCGTCGTGGGCACCGCGGACCCCGCCGACCTCGCCCTGATCGACGCGACGGAACGCGCCCTCGCGGCAGCGATCGCGATCGCCGGCCCCGGAGTGCGGACGGGCGACCTGTCGCACGCCATCGGCACGGTGCTCGAAGGCGCCGGCTACCCGGTCAACGTCGAGTTCGGCGGCCACGGCATCGGCTCGACGATGCACCAGGACCCGCACGTGTCGAACACCGGGCGACCCGGGCGCGGCTACACCCTCCGCCCGGGGCTGCTCCTCGCCCTCGAGCCGTGGGTGATGGCGGACACCGACGTGCTCGTGACCGACCCGGACGGCTGGACGCTCCGCAGCGCCACCGGGGCCCGCACCGCGCACACCGAGCACACGGTGGCGATCACCGAGGACGGCGCCGAGGTCCTCACCCGCGCACGCTGACCGGGCATCCGCCCGCCGCGACGGCGAGCACGAGGTCCTCGCCGGGGAACACGACCGTGACCGACTGCTCGGCGCCGTCGAGCGTCGCCGCACCCCGGACGAGGTCGACCTCGACACGCGACGGATCGACCCGGAGTCCGCGGCCGTCGCGCTTGAGGACCGCCTCCTTCACCGCCCAGCAGGCAGCCCGCGCGGTGGCGTCGCCGGACCGCGCGAGCTCCCCGGGCGTGAACGCGTCGAGCGGGGCTGCCGCGACCCGCGACACGCGCTCGAGGTCGACGCCGATCCCCGGTGGTCCGACAGCCAGCGCGACGAGGCCGGTGGTCCGCGCGAGGCTCACGCCGACGGCGGAGCCGTCGACCTCGGCCCAGGGACGGCCGTGGTCCGTCGCGGCGCAGTGCGGGCAGACGCGCCCCGCGCGCGCGGCCGCGACGTCGACACCCGTTGCCGACGCGACGGCGGCGAGCAGCGCCTCCCGGTCGGCAGCACGGTGCGGACCGGACGCACGGAGCGTCACGACGACCGACTGGAGGAGCGGCAGACCCACGCAGGTGAGCCTACGTGGGTGGTTCAGGCGTGGGTGAGCGCGATGAGCGCGACGTTCATGGTGCTGTAGAGGCCCTCGGACCGCGTCGCCTGTCGCACGCGTCCGCGGAGCACCTCGTACCGGCCGTCGTGCTCCCGCACGAAGCCGATGACCCCGCTCGCGGGGGTCGACACGCGGTGGTAGCCGTCCTCGAGTGGGACGACCTCGGTGCTGGTTGTTCGCTCCATCGCAGTTCCCCTGTCTCGTTCGTCGTCGAACGCTCCACGAGCATACCCCGGCTCGGGGTACAACACTTCCACAGACCAGACGTTCCACGAGGGTTCGCCCGGAGTCTGTCCGAGGGCTGCGCCGCGTGGATAGACTCCGGGCAACAGCGCTCCGGGGCGCGGTTCCGGGGCTGCTCGGACGGCGACCACGGCGACGGACGGAGGACGGATGCGAGCGGTCCAGGGCGGATCGGCCACGGGCAGGACGAGGACCGACAGGGGGACGCCGGGACGGATCGGACGCATCGCCGCAGCGCTCCTGGCAGGGTTCCTCGTGCTCGCGCCGGCAGCCACGGCACACGCGACCGCACCGGTCGACCTGGGTGGCGCGTACGTGCTCGACGAGGCCGACGTGCTCAGCTCCTCACAGCAGTCGCAGGTCGAGGACGCCGTCCAGAAGCTCTACGCGGACACGAAGACCCAGCTCTACGTCGTGTTCGTGCCGGAGTTCACCGACCCCTCCGACCACACCGCGTGGGGCACCGCGACGCTGTCCGCGAACCAGATCGACTCGGACGGGATCCTGCTGTCCGTCGCCGTGGACGAGCGGAACTACGACGTCCAGCAGACCAACGAGACGAGCATCTCGGAGTCCGACGTCGAGAGCGCGGTGGACGACGACCTGGTGCCGGCCCTGAAGCAGAGCGACTGGTCGGGCGCGGCCGTGGCGTTCGCGAACGGCCTCGCCGCGACACAGGCGCCGCCGGACCTCACCTGGCTGTGGATCCTCCTCGCCGTGGTGGTCGTCGCGGGTGTCGTCACGGTCCTCGTCATCCGGACGCGCAACAAGCGCCGCACCGCCGCCGCGACGAAGGCGCAGGAAGCCTCGCTCGCCGGCCTCGAACGCACCGCCGGCGGCGCACTCGTGACGATCGACGACGAGCTGCGCACCGCCGAACAAGAGGTCGGGTTCGCGACCGCCCAGTTCGGCGCCGACGCCGCGAAGCCCTTCGCCGAGGCCGTCGCCCAGGCGCAGCGCGCGGTCCGCACAGCGTTCACGTTCCAGCAGCAGCTCGACGACGAGGTGCCGGACACCCCGCAGCAGCGCGCCGACTGGGCGAACCAGATCATCGCGATCTGCGAGCAGGCGCACGCCTCGATCGAGGAACAGACCGAGGCGTTCGACCGGCTCCGCTCGCTCGAGGACGGCGTCGAGGACGCCGCCGCGCAGCTGGCGCAGGACGTCGCCGCTGCCCCGGCATCGGTGCAGCAGGCCGGCGCGGCGCTCGACCGCGTCCGCCGGGCGTACACCGGCCGGACCCTCGCGACCGTGTCCGACAGCGTCGATCAGGCGCAGCAGGTCCTCGCGTACGCGACCGAACGCTCCGAGGCCGCCACCGCCGCGATCGCCGCGGGCGACAAGGGCGAGGCCGTGGTCGCCGTCAGGGACGCCCAGCACGCCCTCGCGCAAGTGCAGCAACTGACACAGAGCGCGAGCGCGGCCGAGTCCACCTTCGCCGAGGCCACCGCACGCGCCGAAGCGATGCGGGTCGACATCGAGGGCGACGTCGCAGCGGCTCGGACGCTCACGGCCGGCGGGCCGGAGCTCGCTGCCGCCGTCACCCGTGCCGAGACCGTGCTGCGGCAGGGCCTCGACCCGAAGGACCCGATCGCCGCGGTCGACGCCCTCACCAAGGCGAACACCGACATCGACCAGGCCATCGCCGCCGCACGCGGAGCCGAGGAACAGCAGCGCCGTGCCGCGCGTGCCCTCGACGACGCCCTCCGCGACGCCCGCAACCGGATCAGCCAGGCGCGCGAGTTCATCTCGCTGCACCGCGGCGCCGTCGGGACGACCGCGCGGACCCGGCTGTCCGAGGCGCAACGCGCGCTCGACGACGCGGTCGACCTCGCGACGACCGACCCCGGACAGGCACTCCAGGCGGCACGCGCGGCCGAGCAGTACGCGGCAGCGGCGATGGACGCCGCGAACGACGACATGGGCGGCTGGGGCGGTGGCGGCGGCTTCGGCGGTGGCGGCGGCAACGGCGCCCAGCTCGGCGGGCTCGTCACCGGCATCGTGCTCGGCGGACTCCTCGGCGGTCGCGGTGGCAGCTACGGCGGCGGTTCGTTCGGGGGCGGGGGCTTCGGCGGCGGGGGCGGCTTCGGGGGCGGCGGCGGCTTCGGGGGCGGCGGCGGCTTCGGCGGTGGCGGGGGCGGCGGAGGCGGCGGGGGCTTCTCCGGCGGCGGTCGCTTCTAGAGCGGACACCCACAGACCAACAGCACCACACCAGTCATTCCAGGAAAGGGAACAGCAATGGCAAAGCAGACGATCTTCGGTCGCATCTCGACCCTCGTCCGGGCGAACATCAACCAGCTCATCGACAACGCCGAGGATCCGCAGAAGATGCTCGACCAGCTCGTGCGGGACTACACGAACAACATCGCCGACGCCAAGACGGCGATCGCGCAGACGATCGGCAACGTCCGACTGCTCGAGCAGGACCACGAAGAGGACAAGAAGGCCGCGGTCGAGTGGGGGCAGAAGGCCGCCAACGCCTCCACCGCGGCCGACAAGTACCGCGCCGAGGGCAAGACGGCCGAGGCGGACAAGTTCGACAACCTCGCCAAGATCGCGATCGGCAAGCAGATCGCCGCCGAGCAGGAGGTCAAGGACGCCGAGCCGAACCTCGCGTCGCAGAACGAGGCGGTGGAGAAGCTCAAGGCCGGGCTCGCCGGCATGGAGCAGAAGCTCGAGGAGCTCCGCTCGAAGCGCGACAACCTCGTCGCACGCTCGAAGACGGCCGAGGCGCAGTCCAAGGTCAACGACGCGCTCGGGAACATCGACGTCCTCGACCCGACGAGCGACCTCGGTCGCTTCGAGGAGAAGGTCCGCCGCGAAGAGGCGAAGGTCCTCGGCCAGCAGGAGCTGCAGTCGTCGAGCCTCGACGCCCAGTTCGAGAGCCTCGAGGACGTGGGCAAGGACGCCGAGGTCGAAGCGCGCCTCGCCGCCCTGAAGTCCGGCGGTTCGTCGAGCCTCTGACACACCGTTCGGAACGACGCCGGACCCCGCCTGACAGACTGGCACGATGCACTTCCTCGTGGTCGGTCAGTGGCAGGGTTCGGCGTCGTCCCGTGCGATGCGCCTCGGGGACGGTGCCGCCGCGATCGCGGCCGACCTCCCCCGCGCATCCACCACCGTGGTCGACGTCCCCGCCGGAGCCGGCGACCGGCTCGAGACCGCCGTCGCCCGGTACACCTCGGTGCTCGCGGTCGCGGAGCGGGTGGCCGAGGAGACCACCGTCGCGAGCGAACCGGTCCTCGTCGTCGGCGGTGACGGTGCGAGCGTCCTCGGCGCGACGGTCGGCCTCGGCGCCGACACCGCCTTCGTGCGCATCGCGGGGTCGAGCGGGTTCCGCGCCCTGAACCGCGCCCAGCCGCTCGCCGCCGAGACCGCGGTGCTCCGGATCCTGGTCGACCGTCCGGACGACCTCTTCCCCGCGCTGCCCACCCTCGCACCGACGTCCGTCGTCGTCGCCGGGGTCCGCGGTGTCGAGGACGCCGAGACGAACGCCCTCGACCGCGCCGGCATCGTGCACCTCGACGTCGACGCCGCCACGCCGGACGCGATCGCGGCGGCGGTCGACGCAACCGGCGCCGGGGCGGTCTTCGTGCACGTCGACCTCGACGTGCTCGACCCGTCCGAGGTCGACGGACTGCTCGAACCCGTGCCGTTCGGCCTCGACGGCGCCGGGCTCGTCGAGCGGATCCAGGCCGCCACGCGCGGGCGACGACTCGCGGGCGCGGCACTCACCGGGTTCGCGCCGGTGGACCCCGACCGCGCGGTCGACGACCTCGGCGTGATCCTCCGTGCGGTGGGCGCGCTGACGAGCGCTTCCCGGACGGCCTGACGGACGCCACCGGGGCACACGTCGCTCGGCGTGACCCATGCCGTCGCGCGTACGCTCGGCCCCATGACGGACTACGACCTCATCGTGATCGGCGCCGGCGCAGTCGGCGAGAACGTGGCGGACTACGCCAAGAAGCGCGGCCTGAGCGTCGCCGTGGTGGAGGCCGAGCTTGTCGGCGGTGAGTGCTCCTACTGGGCGTGCATGCCCTCGAAGGCGCTCCTGCGGAGCGGGCACGCCCTGGCTGCGGCGAAGCGACTCGACGGTGCCGCGCAGGCGGTCACGGGCGATCTCGACGCCGCGCACGTGCTCGCCCGACGGAACTCGTTCACCTCGGACTGGAAGGACGACGGCCAGGTCTCGTGGCTCGAGTCCGCGGGCATCGACCTGATCCGCGGCCACGCCCGGATCACCGGCGAGAAGACGCTCGAGGTCGACGGCACGACCTACACGGCAGCGGCGGCCATCGCGCTCGTGACGGGCTCGCTGCACGCGCTCCCCGACGTGCCGGGTCTCGCCGACGCGAAGCCGTGGGGCACGCGCGAGGGCACCAGCGCGAAGGAGGTCCCGGAGAGCCTGCTCGTCATCGGCGGCGGTGTGGCCGGCTCCGAGCTCGCGACCGCCTGGGCCTCCCTCGGGTCGAAGGTCACCCTCGTCGCCCGGCACGGACTGCTCGGCGGGATGGAGCCGTTCGCGGGTGAGCTCGTCACCGACGCCCTGCGCGAGCTCGGCGTCGACGTCCGCACCGGTGTGAACCCCACGCGTGTCGACCGCGACGAGCACGGCCTCGTGACGACCACGCTCGACGACGGGACGACGGTCGTCACGAGCGAGGTGCTCGCCGCGACCGGTCGTTCGGCCCACACGAAGGACCTCGGGCTGGAGACCGTCGGCCTCACCCCCGGTGACTGGCTGCAGGTCGACGACACCATGCTCGTGCAGGGCACCGACTGGCTGTACGCGGTCGGCGACGCCAACCACCGGGCACTCCTCACCCACCAGGGCAAGTACCAGGCCCGCGCCGCCGGCGAGGCGATCGCCGCCCGGCACCAGGGCACCCCGCTGCACACCGAGCCGTGGGGCGCACACGTCGCCACCGCCGACCACGCGGCGGTACCCCAGGTCACCTTCACCGACCCGGAGGTCGCGAGCGTCGGCCTGACCGAGGCGAAGGCCCGCGAGCAGGGCCTGAACGTCCGGGCGGTCGAGTACGAGCTCGGCAACGTGGCGGGCGCCTCGCTGCAGGCCGACGGGTACACCGGGCGCGCGAAGATGGTCGTCGACGAGGACCGTGGCGTCGTGGTCGGTGTGACCTTCGTCGGACAGGACGTCGCCGAGATGCTCCACGCCGCGACGATCGCCGTCGTGGGCGAGGTCCCGGTCGACCGCCTCTGGCACGCCGTCCCCGCCTACCCGACCATGAACGAGATCTGGCTGCGGCTGCTCGAGACCTACGGCCGCCCAGAGTAGCGGTGCGGAACCCCCTGCTCGACTCCCCCGTGTCCCGGGCGGGGTGGGCGTTCGCGACCGCGGTCGGCCTCGCCGTCGGCGTCCCGCTGTCCACCGGGGAGGTGCGGGTCGTCGACGGGCTGATCGTCTGCACCGGGCTGCCGCGGTGGGTCTTCCGCCGTGGTGGCACCTGCGTGGGGTCGGTGTACCTGACGCGGGACAACGACGGCGAACGGGTCCTCCGGCACGAGCGGGTGCACGTCGACCAGTGGCGGCGCTACGGGATGCTCATGCCCCTCGTGTACGCGCTGGCGGGGCGGGACCCCCTGCGGAACCGGTTCGAGATCGAGGCCGGACTCGAGGACGGCAACTACCGCTGACGCGCCCGCGCCGTGCCCGCGCCCGCGCCCCGCGCCCCCGCCCCCGCCCCCGCCCCGCCCCCGCCTCCGCGAGCGGGCGAAATACGTCCCGTTCGACGCGGGCAAGCGGCAGGTCCCGCCCGCTCGGCGGACGCGAGCGGCATGTCGTGCCCGCTCAGCTGGCAGGCGCGGCCGGACGGGAGGCACGGCGCGAGCCCGCCCTTCGCCTCCAGTCCGGCGTCCGTTGCTCACCGGACGCGTCGGCCCGAGCGGGCGAAATACGTCCCGTTCGACGCGGGACAGCGGCAGGTTCCGCCCGCTCGGCGGACGCGAGTGGCGTGTCGTGCCTGCTCGCGCGGGGGCGCGCGGTGCCCGAGCGGGCGAAATCCGTCCCGTTCTGTGTGGGCGAGCGGCTGGTTCCGCCCGCGCGGCGCACGCGTGCCGCGTGTCGTGCCGGCTGGCGCGGCGCGCGCCGCGCGCC